>JAZGDH010000030.1:0-2303 GCA_036477555.1 Acidobacteriota bacterium | reverse complement strand
CCGGCTCCTCCATCGTGACACCGTAGAGAAGATCGGCCGCCTCCATGCTCTTGCGGTTGTGGGTGATCAGGATGAACTGGGTGTCGTCGCGCATCTCTTGAAGCAGCTTGGTGAAGCGTTCGACGTTGGCCTCGTCCAGAGGCGCGTCGACTTCGTCGAGAACACAGAATGGGCTCGGTCTGTAGCGGAATAATGCGAACAACAGCGCGACGGCAGTGAGCGCCCGCTCGCCGCCGCTGAGAAGCGCCAGCGACTGCAGGCGTTTACCGGGCGGCTGGGCGACGATCTCGATGCCGGCCTCGAGCACGTCCTCCTCGGCATTCTGCAGGCGGAGCTCGGAACGTCCGCCGCCGAACAGGGTCTCGAAGCATTTCTGGAATCCCTGTTGAATCGACTCGAAAGCCGACAGAAATCGCTGGCGGGATTCCCGGTTGATCTTACGGATCGTCTCCCGCAGCGATTCGACCGATTCCTCGAGATCCTTCTTCTGCGCCGACATGTACTCGAACCGCTGCTCCAGCTCGGTGAATTGTTCGATCGCCATCAGATTGACCGGCCCGATCCCCTCGAGCGATCGCTTGATCCCCTCGACCTCCTCCTCGTAGCCGGGCAGATCGCGCCCCTCTTCCATCGCCGGGGGGTTGGCGTTCAGCTCCGACAGGCTGATGTCGAGATCCTCACGACACGAGGATTCGAGATGCTCGAGGTCGGAATCGAGACGCGCCAGACCCACTTCCTGTTCCTGCATTTCGTTGCGGATCGCTTCGTGCGAAACCCGACTCTCCTTGATCGCCCCCTCGCGCGCGTGCAGGAGACTTCGGGTGTAGGCGAGCCCCGCCTGTCCCGCTTCATCGCGGGACGCGGCCTCCGCCCGCGCCTGTGTCGAGCGCTCGAGATCGGCGGTGAGCCTTCGTTTCAGATCCGACAGGGTCGCAATGCGCTGCGCCCATTCCGACTGTTGAGCGACGAGCCGCTCGAGACGCTCTCGCACCTCGTCCCGACCCGCATCCAGCGCCTGCCGCTCGCGCGTCAGGCCCGCGGCGCGCTGCTCACCACCCGCCTGCTGAGCGCGCGCCTCGCTGAGCCCCTTCTGGAGCCGATCGAGATCCTCCCGTTCCCGACCAAGAGCTCCGATCGCCTCTTCGATCTCGCGCTCCCGCTGGCGCCGGCGCTCTTCGGCCGCCGCCATCGCCGCCGCGTTCAGTTCAACCTGACGCCCGCGCTCCTCCCCCTCGCGTCGCAGCCGATCGCGCTCCCCTTCCAGCATCGGGATCGTGGCATCCAGTCCATCGAGATCGGCGCGCCTCTCGTCCAGCTTCACCCGCCCCTCGAGCAACGCGTTCTCGTCTTCCTGGTGCAGCGACGCCGCCTGTTGCCGGATCCCCTCGCGACGGAGGAATTCTGCCCGCGCCTCCGGGAGGGATTCTTCGGTCCGCTCCCGATCCCCGGCGATCTCCCGCATCTGCTCGGAGGCGTCGGCGATCTCGGCACGGCGGACCAGAACGCCGTGATGGAGTTCCGGTCCGTCTCCACCGACGATGGCGCCGTCGATTCGGAGACAGTCACCGGCCGGTGTGACGAAGGCGTACTCGGGGCGTATGTGGTGCAGATCGGTTGCGATCGACAGGTCATCCACGAGAACGGTCCGCGCCAGCACTGAAGCCACGGGACCGATCGCGGCCGCCCCCCCGACGAGCGCGCTCAGGAGCCCCCGCACGCCCGGATGCCTGGCCAGTTCGGGCGGCAGCACCTCCGCGGGGAGTGGCGGATCCTGTGTCGACGCCGGATCGAGGACGAATGCGACGCGCCCCGCCTCGTTTCGCCGGAGATGGGTGACTCCCTTGAGCGCATCCTGCTGGCCGGGGACGAGGATCGCTTCGAGCAGCTCGCCCAGCGCCGCGGTGACGGCCTTCTCGAGGCCTCGCGGCGCTTCGATACGACCCGCTACCAGGCCTCGCGCATCGATTCCGGCCGCGCCGTCAAGGATTTCTCCGACGCCCCTCGCATAGCCTGCATGCTGGCGCTCCAGCCCCTGCAGCGTTTCCAGCCTCTCGGCCAGCGCCGAGGCCCGGCCTTTCAGCTCTTCGGATCGGCGTTCCAATTCACGGACCCGATCGCCCGCCTCGCGCTCATCTCTCGCGAGGGCTTCGCGCTCGCGCATCTTATTTTCGAGAATCGCCGCGCGTGAGGCGTTGGCGGCTTCGATTTCCGCGACCGTCCCCGCGCACGATGTGCGCCGCGTCGAGGCATCTCCAATGTCTCGCACCATGCGCTCCAGCGCCGTCCCATCGAGACGGACCTGC
>JAZGDH010000003.1:0-2037 GCA_036477555.1 Acidobacteriota bacterium | reverse complement strand
CGGGGCCGATGAAGATGACGCCGCGCTCCTGCAAATTGAGCAGTGCGTAGGCACTGCTGGCTCCGCTGCGGTCGGCGACGAGGCTCCCGGTGGGACGGATTCGCAGGTCGCCGTGCCAAGGTTCGTACCCCTCGAAGACGTGGTGGAGAATTCCCGTTCCGTGCGTCTCCGTGAGGAAGGCCGTGTGGAAACCGATCAGACCCCGCGCGGGGACGATGTATTCCGTTCGCACGCGGCCGCTGCCATGGTTGATCATGCGCTCCAGGCGCCCTTTGCGGGGACCGAGGATCTGCGTGACCGCTCCCATGTACTCCTCCGGCACATCGACGGAGAGACGCTCGACGGGCTCATGGAGGCGGCCGTCGATCTCACGCGTCACGACCTCGGGTTTTCCGACGGTCAATTCGAAGCCCTCGCGGCGCATCGTCTCGACCAACACGGCGAGCTGGAGTTCGCCGCGACCCTGCACGGTCCAGGTATCGGGCCGCTCGGCGGGCAGGACGCGAATGGATACGTTGCCAACGACCTCCGCGTCGAGGCGATTCTTCAGCAATCGGCCGGTCAGCTCCGTGCCGTCGTGGCCGGCCAGGGGCGAGGTGTTGACCCCGATCGTCATCGCCAGGCTGGGCTCGTCGATGCGGATGACCGGCAACGGGATCGGGTTCTCGGCGTCCGCCAGGGTCTCGCCAATCATGATGTCGGGGATTCCGGCGATGGCGATGATCTCCCCGGGGCCGGCTTGGTCAGCATCGATTCGCTCCAGCGCCTCGGTGATGAGCAGCTCCGTGATCTTGACGAGCTGCTGCGACCCATCGGCGCGGCAGCGCGTGACCATCTGTCCCTTCCGGATTGTGCCCCCGTGAACACGGCAAAGTGCGATCCGCCCGAGATACGGGGAGGCATCCAAGTTGGTGACAAGCGCCTGGAGGCGGGAGTCCTCGGTGAAGGTGGGCGCCGGAATCGATGCGAGCAGGACGTCGAAGAGGGGGCGCAGGTCCGTGCCGGGTGTTGCTTGATCAAGCGTCGCGGTGCCGGCGCGGGCGTTGCAATAGACGATAGGAAAATTGATCTGCGACTCGTCGGCGTCGAGGTCGAAGAAAAGTTCGTAGACTTCGTCGACCACTGCTTGGATACGCGCGTCGGGCCGGTCAATCTTGTTGATCACGAGAACGATCGCGAGGCGCGATTCCAGCGCCTTGCGCAGCACGAACCGCGTTTGCGGGAGCGGACCTTCGCTCGCGTCCACGAGCAGGAGCGCGCCGTCGACCATCGTCAGGCCACGTTCGACTTCGCCACCGAAGTCGGCGTGGCCCGGCGTGTCAACGATGTTGATTTTGGTACCGCCGTAGTGAACCGCAGCGTTCTTGGCGAGGATGGTGATGCCCTTCTCGCGCTCCAGATCCAATGAGTCCATCACGCGTTCGACGACCACTTGATGTGCGGCGAACGACCCCGACTGCCGCAGCATGGCGTCGATGAGCGTGGTCTTTCCGTGATCGACGTGAGCGATGATCGCCACGTTCCGCAAATCGTCGCGGGTAGGCATGAATATTGTTCCGGGCCGCCCGATGGATGGAATTCGCCGCCGAGGGACAGTCCGTCAGCGCGATGGTGCTTTCAGCTTAGGCGTTGAGCCGCGCGCGTTCTGCCTCCGCGTTCGCAGAGAAAGTGATCTGTGAGGGCCTGGAGACATTCCGGCGCGATTTCTCCGATGAACCGGCAGCGCGTCTCCCGTTTCCGTCAACGCCGCGGCGGAGGCAGGGGAGATCACGCCAGAGTGGCGCATCGCGCGTCCCCGACCCGAAGTGCACGACGCGTCCACCCTCCCGATTTTCGCCGGCCACTGCAGCGGCGCGCTGGTCCAGGTGTAGACGAGAGGCCCTTCGGTGCAGCTCCATCGCCAGCGGTGGTGACCGCTGGGACTGTCGATCGACACACATCCATTCAGAGATCAGGTCCACGCCCGCGGCGGCGTCGCGGGTGCGCCGCCGCGCCTCCGACGCATCGGCGTGCCCCGTCGGGCCCTGGGCGAGGCTC
>JAZGDH010000299.1:0-7985 GCA_036477555.1 Acidobacteriota bacterium | reverse complement strand
CGCTCCGAACGATTCTCCCCCCGAGGCCGGCGCTCCTGCCGGTGCTGGTGCTCCTGCTTCTCGCCGGCGTCGGGTGCGGTAACAAGGGCCCGCCGCGCGTGCCGATCCGGATCCGGCCGCCGACGGTGCACGGTCTCGTCCTGCGGCAGATCGGCCCCGGCGTCGTCGCCAGCTTCGCACTTCCGCCTCCCTCGGAGGAGGGCCCGGCGCCCGAAGGCCCGCTGCGGCTCCGCCTCATGCGGATGCTCTCGACCGATTCACTGCGGCCCGGCGCCGTCTCCGACCGATACCTCCTGAGCCAGTTTCGGAAACATGGCCGCAGCGTCGCGGCGGCGACTGCGGACGATCTGACCGCGACGGCCACGGGGGGAAGGCTGCGCCTTGCGGATCCGGACCCACCCCCCTCGACCGGCTCGATGAGCAGACGCTACCTGTACAGCGTGATGGTCACCTCCGGCGAAGAGAAGGATTCACGGCTCTCTCTGCCGCGCCTCATCGAGGTTCTGAGGGAACTCGCGCCGCCGATCGACCTGGGCCTCGAAACGGCCGAGGGGGAGGTGCGGCTCTCCTGGACGCCGGGAACGGGCGGCGGGGTCGGTTTTAACGTCTACCGATGGCGGGCGGGCGGACCGGGCCCTCCGGAGCGCCCGCTGAACCGCGCGCCGATCGGCGGCCCCGGGTATGTCGACACCGAATTCGCGTACGGGGAGACCTACCTGTACACCGTGCGTGCACTGATCGTCCCGGATCATCCGGTGCGCGAAAGCGCCGACAGTTCCGAACGCCGGGTGACGCCGATCGACGTCTATCCGCCCGCCGCGCCTGCCGGTGTGGCCGTTTCTGCGGAAGGGCCGGTCATCAAAGTCTACTGGTTCCCCAACGCCGAGCCGGATCTCGGCGGATACCGGCTCTACCGCCGCACGGGGATGGAGGGGGAGTTCACCCTGCTCGGCGAATCGGGATCGGTGGAGACGTCGTTCGTCGACGGGACGGCGCGACCCGGGGTGCGCTATCATTACGCCGTCACGGCCGTCGATACGGCAACGCCTCCGAACGAGAGCGGCCGCTCGGAGGAACGCTCTGAGATGATCCCGCAGATGGACGATACGCCGCCCGCCGTTGCGCCGGATGAAGCGAAACCGGACCGGGATCCGGGAGAGAGGTGACGATGACACCCGTTCCCACCGAGTTCTTCAAGATGTCGGCTGGTGGCAACGACTTCATCATTCTCGACAACCGCTCGGGCAGCCTGCGCAACGGTTCGGTCGGGGAGGTCGCGCGGCATCTCTGTACGCGCGCGTTATCGGTTGGCGGGGATGGCGTGGTGGTGCTCGATCGATCCGAATCGGCACATCTGAAAGTGCAGTTCTACAATCCGGACGGCCAACCGACATTCTGCGGCAACGGCGCCCGCTGCGCCGCCCGCATCGCTTATCTGCAGGGGATCGCGCCGTCGAAGATGAGGATCGAAACCGATCTGATGGTGCACGAAGCCGAGGTGAACGGATCCGACGTTTCGTTCGAGATGCGCAATCCGCAGGGGTTCGAAACGGACATCGCCCTCGATATTCTGGGGGAGAAGATCCGCGGCACGTTCGTCGACACCGGCGTGCCGCACTTCGTCGTCTTCCGCTCGGTGCCGCCGGGGCATACGATCGACAATCTCGGCCGGGCGTTGCGGTTTCACTCCCGTTTCGGCACTGCGGGGACGAATGTCGATTTCGTGGAGGCGGTGGAGCCGGGGAGGCTCCGGGTCCGCACCTACGAGCGCGGGGTCGAGGGTGAGACCCTGGCATGCGGCACCGGATGTGTCGCCGCGGCGCTGGCGGCCGGCGCGGCCGACGGCACCGGCTCTCCGGTCAGCCTGCTGACCCGTTCCGGGGAGACGATCCGTGTCCGGTACGAAGGGGATCCGCGCCGGGCGACCGGTGTCCGTCTCGAAGGGAAGGCCCGTCTCGTCTACGTCGGGCAGCTCACGGAGGAGTCGGCGCGCGGCTTCCGCCCGCCCCGTTGATGGATCATCCCCCCCGGGATCCCCGCCTCGATCATCGATCCACGAGGCGCCGCGGAAAGGGCAGCCTGCTCCGACTCATCTTCGGATGGGTCCTCCTGGTCATCGGTCTCATCCTCGCCATCCCGTTCGTTCCCGGTCCCGGATTTATCTTTGTGCTTGGCGGCCTCGGCCTGCTCAGCTCCGAGAGCCGCGCCATCCGGCGTCTTCTCCGCCGGCTGCGCGAATGGCGTCTGCTGCGTCGGGCGATGCGGGAAGCGGAGCGGGTGGGGGTCAGGCTCGACCTCGACGACGATGAGCAGGATGAGCGCCCCGGGCCGCCGCCCGTAGGCTGATGCCGCGGCGGCGGGTCGGCGCCGCCGTGAGCCGCTCCTCGAGATCGGACGACGGGCAGTGGTCGTGCAGTGCGCACTCGCTGCACCGCGGCCGCCGCGCCTGACAGACGTAGCGCCCGTGCAGCACCATCGCGATCGAAAAGAAGATCCAGTCCGATTGGGGGATCAGAGCGACGAGATCGCGCTCGATCCCGACCGGGTCTTTCCTCTTCGTCAATCCCAGCCTGCCGCCGACGCGGGCCATGTGTGTGTCGACGACGATTCCGGACGGGATGCCGAACCCCGCGCCGAGAATGACGTTCGCCGTCTTGCGGCCGATGCCGGGCAGACGGATCAGCTCCTCCATGCTTCGCGGAACCTCGCCGCCGTGCCGCTCGACGATCGCCTGCGCGCAGTTCTTGAGCGAGTGGGCCTTGGCACGGAAGAATCCGGTTGACTGGATGATCCGTTCGATCGCCCCGAGAGGGGCCGCAGCGAGTGCTTCCGGGTCCGGGTAGGCGCGGAACAGGGCCGGGGTGACCTGATTCACGCGCGCGTCGGTGCATTGCGCCGAGAGGATGGTCGCGGCCAGGAGCCTGAACGGCCCGTCGTGATCGAGCTCGACTTGCGGTGCCGGCTGCGCCCGATGCAGAGAGGCGAGGATCCCGCTGACTCTCGAGCGGCGGGCCGCTGCCCCCTCGGCGCGCGCGCGCGGCATTTCAGAGCCGCCGTTTGAGCGCCTCTTCGAGACGCGCCGCGGGAAGGGTGTTGAGAATGTCGTCGGCCTGCAGTCCCGCCCGACGGGCGACCGCGAGACCGTAGCGCAGGTGTTCGAGCCCGGCGGCATCGTGCGCATCGGGATCGATCGCGAAACGGGCCTGCGCCGCACGGCCCCGCCGGCAGGCATCGGCGTCGAGGTCCAGCCGTCTCGGGTTGGCATTGAGCTCCAGATAGACCCCCTCCTCGGAGGCGACGCGGATCACCTCGTCGAGATCGACATCGTACGGCTCGCGGGCGAGCAGCAGTCGGCCTGTCGGATGACCCAGGATCGTCGTGCGACGGTTCTTGAGGGCGCGGACGATGCGGCGGGTCTGCTCCTCGCGCGGCAGGCCGAAGGAGGAGTGGACCGAAGCGACCACGAAATCGAGACGTTCGAGGACCTCCTCGGAGTAATCGAGCCCGCCGTCAGGGAGAATGTCGACCTCGCTCCCCTTGAACACCTTGATCTTCGGGTATCGGGCGGCGACCGCGTCGATCTCTTCCTGCTGGCTCGTCAGGGAGTCGGGCGTCAGCCCGCGCGCATAACGCGCCGACTGACTATGGTCGGTGATGCCGACGTATTCGTAGCCGAGCTGAGTGCAGCGTTTCAGGATCGCCTCGATGCTCAGCCGTCCGTCGCTCCAGGTCGAGTGGACGTGCAGGACGCCGCGCAGGTCATCCGCCTCGACCAGGCGGGGAAGCGCGCCCGACAGGGCAACCTCGACCTCGCCGCCGTCTCCGCGCAGCTCGGGCGGTATGAACGGCACCTCCAGCATCGCGTAGAGTGCCTCTTCATCCGGACAGGCGATTGGCTCGCCGCCTCTCGATACGCCATCCGCCGTCAGCTTCAGCCCCCGCTGGCCCGCGCGCCGTTCGAGCGCCGCGATATGTCCGGGGGCTCCGGTGGCGTTCAGAAGCGCCGGACCGAAGTGATCGTCGTCGGCGGCGCGCAGCCGGACGGGGAGTCCGTTGTCGAGTGCGCCATCCAATCCACCCGATGCGTCGGCAGAAAGATTTTCGAGCAGGGGTGAGGCGGCGGCAGCATCGAGCGCGCGGGTGGCGGAGGGGCCGGACACGACGAGCTCGATTCCGGTCACCGTCTCGAGACCCCGGCGCAGATCGCCGGCGATCACCGCCTTGCCGATGGCGCGCTCGTGATCCAGCGATGCTGCGATCCCTTCTGCGGTGACGAGCGCGTCTCCAAGCAGATAGCGGCCGGCGTGGCGGCTCATCTTCCGAATCGCGTCGAGGATTTTCTCCTGGCTCTTCGCGCCGAACCCGCCGAGGTGCAGGAGACGGTTTTCGTTGCAGGCATACTCCAGCTCGCCCACCGTGCTCACGTGCAGATGTTCGACCAGGAGCCTCGCCTTCTTCGGCCCGAGGCCGGGGATCTTCACGAGTTCGAGCAGGCCGGCCGGCATCGAGGCGCGCAGCTCCTCGATGTAGGGTAGACGACCGGTCGTCACGAGTGTCGTGACCTTTTCGGTGATCGCCTTGCCGAAGCCGGGCAGGCGCGCCAGATCACCACTTTCGACAAGCTCGGCCAGGTCGCGATCCTGATGGGCTCTCAGGGTCCGCGCGGCGTTGACGTACGCCCTGGTCTTGAAGGGGTTTTCGTCCTGGAGCTCGAGGAGATCGGCGATCTCTTCGAGGAGGTCGGCCACTCGGGTTGCGTCCACATCTTCCTCAGAAGGGGTCCTATGCTAACGAAGCGATCGGTGACCTGTCAAAAAGTCATGGTGTTCTCTCCATGTGCCAAAACGGCCTCCGCAGAGGAGGCCGACGCCGGCGTCCGGAGGCGGCATGCCGGCTGAGGGCCGGGAGCGGGGCCATGCCACCCCCGGTTCTCGCGTCGTTTGTGCCATTTTCGTGGGGTGTCGTGCTGCAATCGTGCCGCGGGGCGCCCACCCGAGGTGGAATGGCGCGGCTGGCAAGCATGTTGCTTAAAGCAGCTGTTCAGATTGGGGCGGGCGGTTCCAAGGAGGGGCTTATGTGGCGTCAACTTCTTCCATACGCAACCAGCTACGATGATTTCATCTCGGCGAACGATGAAACCCGGATGGAGGCTTTCATCAAGGATCCCGATTCCTATCGGCAAGAACGGGACATCCTCAGGCGCGAGGTCGACGGCATTCTCAAGAGCGCGTTGACGACCCTCCCGCCACGCGAGCGGTACATCATCGAGCGGCGGTTCGGTATCAAGGACGACAGCCAGCTGACTCTCGAAGCGGTGTCGCGCATCCTGAAATTGAGCAAGGAAAGGGTGCGGCAGCTCGAGCGCGAGGCCCTGTTGAAGTTACGTCTGGCTCTGGACGGTATGCGCGGGCAGCTGATGGGGGCCTGAGGCGCCCGTGCATGTCCCGACCGGCGCACCGAGGCGCCGCCAGCAAGGCGCTGGCGGCGCATTTTTTTGCCTCATCCGGGGGTTGTCCGGGGTCTGCGGGGCGAATGCAGAAGCCGGTTGTTAGAACCCCTTTCGAGCTATTGCGCTCCTTGGCAGATCGGGTACCATTGCGCTATTATCGCAGGCCGCAACGGCAGCCAAGCTCTGGCACTACGTTGGACAGGCATGTGGACCACGGGTCGGCGTGGGGTCCTCTGACCCCGCACTGGTGCGAGGGATTGGGCGTGAAGGGGTTGGGTATGAAGAGACAGCGTCTCGGCGTCCTGGTGATGGCAGGGCTTCTCGTTCTGACTGTGGGATGCCAGGGAACCATCGACCGACTTCGTGCGAACTACGCCGCAAAGCAGGGCAACGATCTGTATAAGGCGGGGGACTATCTCAAGGCGATCGAGTGGTACCGCTTCAGCTCCTACCTGAACCCCGACCTCGACAAGGCCTATTACCACGCGGCGCTCTCCTACATGGCTCTCTACCGGCCGGGATCGATGCACCCGAAGGACGTCCGCTACGTGAAGGAGGCGATCGACAATCTCAGGCGCTACCTCCTCATCCAGCCGGATCACCGTGAGGCTCAGGATCACCTGCTGACCGTCTTCATGCAGGCCGAGCAGTATGACGAGGCGACCCGGTTCTTCGAGGGGGAACTCCGTCGTCTGGGAGGTGAGGACCCGGACCGCGCCGCTCAGCTGATGCAGAGGCTCGGAGCGATCTACGCCAAGAAGGGTGACTTCGAGAATTCGCTCGAGTGGTACAAGAAGCGCTCCGAGATCGACGACACGCCGGAGGCGCTCTACACGATCGGCGTGCTGTGCTGGGACAAGGTCTACCGGGCGCATATGACGGTCAGCCTCGAGAGACGGGGCGAGCTGATCGAGATGGGCATCGACTATCTGACCAAGGCGTCGGAACGGCGCGAGAACTATTTCGAGGCCGTGCTCTACGTCAACCTGCTCTACCGGGAGAAGGCGAAGATGGCGGCCGAGATGATGAACATGGAGGATTTCGCCAAGTTCACCGAGATGGCCAACGAGCATCAGAAGAACGCGCTGCAGATGCGTAAAGTGGTCATGGCCAACAAGTAGCCGGATGGAGATCTTCGGCCTGGCGGGAGCATCCCCGCATCAAGGGGCGAGGTAAGGTTCTTGTTCGAATCCCAACTTCTTTCGACGCATCAGAGAAAGCAAACCCGGAAGTGGCTGACCTTCCCGGTGGCGCTGTTGGCGCACGGCGTTCTGTTCGGCGGGCTGATCGTCGCCTCTTTCATGACCGTCGAGTCGGTTCCCGCGCCCCCGATCACCATCTCGTTCGTGGCTGCGCCGCCGCCGCCGCCTCCTCCTCCTCCCCCTCCGGCCCGGAAGAAGCGTACGAAGAAGGTGATTCCCAGGGAGATCCCGAAACCTCAAGAATTAGTGCAGCCAACCATCGTTCCCGAGGAGCAGCCGGAGCCTCTGGATGCGCCCGAGGAGGATTTCGGGTTCGATGACGGTGTCGATGGCGGCGTCGAAGGAGGCGTCGAGGGCGGCGTCGTCGGCGGTGTGGTCGGCGGTGTGGTCGGCGGCGTGCTGGGCGGCATGCTGGGAGGCGTGGATGGAGGGCTGGTCGATCAGCCGCTCTACGCCGGCGTCGGTGGCGTCACCAATCCCGAATTGATCACTTCGAGCAAGGTGCGGCCAAAATATCCCGAGATCGCACGCAAGGCGAAGATTCAAGGGAAGGTCGTGCTGCAGGCGATCATCAAGAAGAACGGAGTGGTGACCAACGTGCAGGTGCTGCGATCGCCCGGCAGGAAATTCGGGTTCGATGAGGCTGCGATAGCGGCTGTCCGGCAGTGGCGATACAAGCCGGGCCTGCAGAACGGAAAGCCGGTCGACGTCTATTTCACCGTTGTGGTCGACTTCGTGCTTCAGTGAGACAATGGCTGACGTTGTAAGCGCAATGAAACAAGGAGGACTCCGGTTATGATGGGGCATGGCGTACTTGATATTTGGAACCAGATGGGATTCCTGGCGAAGGGGATCGCCATCTTCATGCTGTTCATGTCGATTTACTCGGTTGCGGTTTTCATCGAGAGGTTCATGCTGTACCGCAAGGCCAAGAAGCAGTCGATCGAGTATCTGCCGATCGCGACCAAGGCGCTGCGCGAGGGGAACTACCGCGCGGCCGTCGAGGCGGCCCGGCGCTACAACAAGAGCCACCTCGCCAAGGTCCTGTCGGCCGGCCTGCAGCAGTTCCTTTTCGAAAAAGAGGAGCAGCCCGGCCATGATGCCGTCGAGTCGGTCCGCCTCGCGGTGGAGCGCGCGGCAGCCCTGACCACCGCCGAGATGAAAAAGGGGCTCGGCGGGCTCGCGACGATCGGGGCGACCGCGCCCTTTGTCGGTTTGCTCGGCACGGTCATCGGCATCATCAACGCGTTCACCGGCATGGCCGAGACCGGATCGGGCGGGATCGGCGCCGTGTCGGCCGGGATCGCGGAGGCGCTGATCAACACCGCCATCGG
>JAZGDH010000298.1:0-2227 GCA_036477555.1 Acidobacteriota bacterium | reverse complement strand
ATCCTGGTGCGCATCCAGGCCTCCGGCATCTGTCACTCCGATGTGCACATTCAGGATGGGGACATGCCGGTTCCACGAGCGCTTCCGCTCATCCTCGGGCATGAAGGGGCCGGCGTGGTGCAAGCGGTGGGGAACGAGGTAGAAGGCTGGAAGGCGGGTGATCGCGCGGGGATCCCGTGGCTGCGCTGGGCGTGCGGGCAATGCCGCGAGTGTATCGAGGGATGGGAGGCCCTGTGCGTTGACCAGCGTGGGACCGGTTACGACGAAGACGGATGCTGGGCCGAGTACGCCGTCTGTCCCGCGAAGTTCGCGGCACGGATCCCCGAATCGATGAGGTGGGAGGAGGCGGCCCCAATCCTCTGCGCCGGGGTGACGGCGTACAAGGCGGTCAAGCTGTCGGGGACCCGACCGGGGCGCACCCTGGGCGTGTTCGGGATCGGAGGGCTCGGGCACATGGGCCTGCAGTATGGGAAGCTGGCCGGCGGCCGCGTGATCGCGATCGACGTCAACCCCGCCAAGCTGACGCTCGCCCGGGAGCTTGGCGCGGACGATTGTGTCGATGCCTCCGGGGGGGATGCGGTCCGGGCGCTGCGCCAGGCGGGCGGGGTCGACGATGCCGTGATCTTCGCCACCGCCAGAAGCGCCATCCAGGATGCCCTCGAGGCGCTGAATCTGAACGGTAAGCTGGTCATCGCTGCGCTGCCGTCAGGCGCAGTGTCGGTCGAGGCCCCCGATATCACCAACCGAGGGCTGACGTTGACCGGAACGTCGCTGGGAAGCCGTCAGGACCTCGCCGAGGCGCTGGCGATCGGAGCGGGTGGTCGCGTGCGCGCGCGGGTTGAAACCTGCCGGCTGGAGGATCCGAACGACATTCTGAAAGCGATGCGTGAGCATCACCTCGATGCAGCGCGCAAGGTGATCACACTCTGACCCGGGCTGGCACGCAGGCGGTCTGGACGGCCCTCGGGGCGCCGGTGTACCGGCGGATCAAGACGACGACGAGAAATGCCGCCCCGGAGATCAGGAGCAGGTTGGTCAGGTGAAACAACATCGAAGATCGCCCCCAGGCGATCAGCTCCACGTGAAAACTGGCGAGTGTCAGCGGGCGGAAATACCCCATCGGGGTGCGATTAGATAAACCCTCCGCGATGGCTGCCAGATGCGCCCAGTCGTCCGAGATGAACGGCATCCGCAGGCCGGGCAGCGCGGCGCAGGCGGCAAGCAGGGCTGCGAGCATCGATCCTCGCCGCTCCAGCAGGGTTATTTCTCCTTCCCCTCGTAAGACACCCAGATCTTGCGCGCGCCCTCGGGAACGGAGAGGGTTCCGGACCATCCCCTGGGCAGGACGACGCCCTCGCCGGGGCCGTACTCCTCCCGAATTCCTTCAGTGTCGATCAGCACGATCCTCCCCTCGAGCACGTACATCAGCTCGTCGACGGTATACGGCTCCGGGATGCGCAGTGTGCCGGGCTTGGTCTCCCACACTCCCAGGCTGAAGTTTCCATCCTCGCTCGTGAAGAAGCTGTGCCCGCGCGCCATCAGATCGCCGTTTTCCGGCTCGTAAGGTTTGAAAGAACCTAGGTTGGCGCCACCGAGACGATCGCGATCCAGTCTCACGGTGCTGTTCGCTTCCGAGGCCCGGGACTGGCTCGGCCCGAACTCGGAAGCGAGCATGCCGACCAGAACCATCGCTGCGCTCCAGACGATGAACAGGGCCGTGCCGAAAATCGTCGGACGCCCGGATTGTGATGCCATCTTTACTCCAATCATCGTGCTCCTCCTCTCATGATGCGGCTGTTGGCCGCGGTCTTCTGTCCCCGTAAAGGGTCGCGCCTCACCGATTCATTTCCGTGTTCGGATTGGGCGAAGTATATTAGATCACCCGCAGACTGACGTCCTCCCCCTCCCCGGGCTGGGAGACGGTCCCGACGTGGTAGTCCGCGATCGGGGGAGTCGGCTCAGTGGCACACGGGGCGGGGGTCACCACGCAGGACACGCGCTTCCCGGATGCGGGTCGTAGTCACGCTATTGTCGAACTCCAGGAAGAGTCCGGGGACGGCCACGACATCGCTCAAGATCGCGCTGCCGCCGAAGGTGCAGCCGTTCACACGGACCCGCTGTGGCGAGCACGAGTGTTAGTCGAACCACCCTCCCGTGACCCAGTAGGTTCCGTCCTCGACGACGAAAAGTGAGTAAACGGAGTTCCTGGTAGTGACGACGACCCGAT
>JAZGDH010000297.1:0-4048 GCA_036477555.1 Acidobacteriota bacterium | reverse complement strand
CACATCGCGTTCGCATCGAACCGGACCGGCAGCTTCGACATCTACACGGTTTCCTTCGACGGCAGCCGGCAGCGCCGGCTCACCCGGGGCGGCAACAGCTTCTCCCCTTCCTGGTCGCGCTGACCGCCACGAGGACGCGTGCTATAATCCCCGCCCGCGGTGGCGCCCCGCATCATCCGGTCGGGGGCGGCTGTTTGCCGTGGCCGCGATCGAGCGGTGATCTCGAGACGATTCGGTATCGGAGAAGATGAACTTCCAAGGTTGAACTTCCAACAAGGTTGACTCCCAAGAACGGAGGAGGTTTGGCAATGCTTGAAAGATTCCCCCGCTCCCTGATGGTGGCCGCCGTGCTGCTCTGCTGCATTCTCTTCGTGATCGCCTGCCGATCGGCTCCTTCCTCTGAGCCTGTGACGACCTCTGCGCCCGACATGGGGGCGACCCAGGCAGAGCGTGTCGATGAGACGACCGGATTCGCCCCGCCGGAGACCATGGACGAGACGATCCGCGAGACCCCCTCTTCGAGCGCGGATCGCCTGAATGTGGAGACTGGACCAATCCGTTTCGATTTCGATAAATATGACCTGCGCGACGATGCCCGCCGGACGCTGACTCGCCACGCCGCGAAGATGAAAGAGAGAGAGAATGCTCAGCTGAAGATCCGTATCGAAGGCCACTGCGACGAGCGCGGAACGGTCGAGTACAACCTGGCGCTCGGTGAGAAGCGCGCCCGAGCGGCGCGCGATTTCCTCATCTCGCAGGGGATCCCCGCATCACGCCTGAGCATCATCAGCTACGGCAAGGAGCGTCCGAGCAACCGGGCCCACAACGAGGCGGCCTGGGCGCAGAACCGCCGCGCGGAGTTCATCTGGCGAGCGAACTGAATGATCTGAAGCGGGGACGGTCGGGTCGTGCGATGCATGCCGTCGCGGCGCTGATTCCGGCCGTCCTGCTGCTCGGGGCGTGCGCCACGCCGGGCACGCATCAGGTGCAGGTCGACCTCGACCACATTCAGCAGCAGTTGTGGGCAATCCAGAAGGAGAACGCCCTCCTCACGGAAGAGGTGGCGCGCCTGCGCGAGGTGGGCGCTCCGAACGCTGCCGTCGACGGCGCCGCGATTGAACTGCGTATGGAGCACCTGGAGCAGGTGCTCGCGCAGATTCAATCCCGGCTCGACGACACCGATCAGCGCATCACGGCGGTCGTCCAGGATCTGCGGACCACACGCGACGCGGTACAGGCGCTCGTGATGACCCTGCCTGCCGGCGCAGAGCTGTCAGGGCCCGCGGGGACTGCCCCGGCCGGAGCCGATCCCGTCGATCGGGGCATCATGGCCGGTATCGGTGTGACGACCGCCGGAACAGGGACGGCCACCGGGGCGGAGACAGTTCTACCCCCGTCCGGAGGTGAGGGGACCCCCCTGGCGCTCGAGAATCTTTACCGCCAGGGATACGCCGACTACACCAAGGGCAACTACGCGCTCGCGCTTCAGGAGCTGGAGGCGTTCCTGCAGCGCTATCCGGACAGTGCCCTGGCGGATGACGCGCAATACCTGAGGGGCGAGGTGCACTTCAGTCAGCAGCAATATCCCGAGGCGGTCGAGGCGTTCGACCATCTCGTGAGAGAATATCCGGGAGGCGACAAGCTCGGTCCGGCCTATCTGAAGAAAGGCCTTGCGCTTCTCGAGATGAACCGCACCGCCGACGCGGTGGTGCAGCTTCAGCACGTGATCGACACGTATCCCGAGTCCGAGGAGGCGCGCATCGCCAGAGATCGGCTGCGCAATCTCGGCCTCAGGGAAAGATGAACGAACCAGGAGGTAGTCGTCGTGCCACGTATCAAGTCAGCAATCAAGAACATGCGCAAGAGCCGGAAGCGCAACGAAATCAACCGCACCCGTCGCAGCCGGCTGCGCACTCAGATGAAGAAGATACGCGAACTGATCGCTTCCAAGGACGCGGCGGGCGCAAAGAAGGCGCTCTCGCCCACCCTCTCCATGATCGACCGCTCCCTGAAGAACGGCATCATCCGACGGAACACGGCGGCACGCCATAAGTCCCGCCTGTCCCGCCACGTCATGGCGCTCGGCGGGAGCCGCTGATCAGAAGGGCGGATTGGGGCGCTTGACCGCTCAGCTCTTCTTGCGCTTCCGGCGCCGCCGTTTGGGCGCCGGGCGAGCCGCCGCGGGTTCCGGCTGCATCGCCGGATCCACGAGCGAGAAGTCGACCTGAAGCATGAAGTGGTTCACACGATCGACGCGCACTCGCACCTTCTCCCCCAGCCGGAAGACGCGCTTGTGTCGTTCGCCCCGGAGGATCTGCTGCCGCTCCAGGAACCGATAATCGTCGTCCCCGAGCGCCTCGACCGGGACCAGCCCGTCGATGAAGAACCCCGTCAGCTCGACGAAGAAGCCGTACGGGTGGATCGAGAGGATGAAGCCGTCGAACTCCTCGCCCACCCGCTCGCTCATGAAGCCGATCTTCTTCCACGCGATCAGCTCATTCTCCGCCGCGTCGGCCGTTCGCTCCCGCTGCGAGCAGCGCAGGGCTGCCTCGGGTAGAAACCCCTCCATCATGGAACGCTCACGGTCCCTGAGCTTCTCCCCGTCGATGACCCGCTGCAGAACCCGGTGCACGATCAGGTCCGGGTAACGCCGGATCGGCGAGGTGAAGTGCGTGTAGCACGACGAGGCCAGACCGAAATGGATCTCACGTGCCTCCGAATAGCGCGCCTGCTTCATCGAGCGCAGCATCAGGCGCGACAGAAATCGCTCCTCGGGCCTGCCGGACACCGCCTTCACCAGCTCCTGAAAGGCCGACGGCTCGATCGAGCTGTACGGCCGCGGCAATCGATAACCGAAAGCCCGCGCCACCCGGTCGAAATCCTCCAGCTTCTTAGGGTCGGGGCGCTCGTGGATCCGATACATCGAGGGAAGGCGGGCCTCGAACAGGTGGCGCGCCACCGTCTCGTTCGCCGCCAGCATGAACTCCTCGATCAACCGGTGGGCGACGTTGCGCTCCAGGGCCAGAATCGCGGTCATCTCGCCCGTCGCCGCCAGGACGATCTCCGGCTCCGGCAGGTCGAAGTCAATGCTGCCCCGATCGGCGCGGCGGGCGTATAACAGCGCCGCGGCCTCCTCCATCAGACGGAAGACCGGCACCAGATCACGATAGCGCTCGCTGACTTCCGGATCGCCGTCCACCAGAATGCGTGCGACATCGGTGTAGGTCATGCGCGCCGCGCTGCAGATGACGCCCCGCGCAAAACGGTGCCCGACGATCACCCCCTTCTGATCGAGGGTCATCACGCACGACTGGACGAGCCGGTCGACCCCGGGATTGAGCGAGCAGATTCCATTGCTCAGCTTCGTGGGAAGCATCGGGATGGCGGTGCCGGGGAAATAGACGCTGGTGCCGCGCTCGTACGCCTCCGCATCAATGGCGCTTCCCGACGGCACGTAATGCGCGACGTCGGCGATATGGACATGAAGTTCGTAGCCGCCGTCATCGAGGCGGCGGACGAAGACGGCATCGTCGAAATCCTTTGCCGTCTCGCCGTCGATCGTCACGATCGGCAGATCGCGAAAATCCTCCCGGCCTTGAATCGCCTCGTCCGTCACCCGATCGGGAACCGATTCCGCCGCGGCCAACGCGTCTTCAGGAAATTCGGTGCGCAAATCGTACTTGCGGATGACCGTCTGCATGTCCATCCCCGGCTCGTCGGGAGGGCCGAGGACCTCGACGATCCGGCCGAGGGCCCGCTGCCCACGCGTCGGCGGGCGGGTCACCTCGACCCCGACGACCAGACCGTTGTGGCCGTCGCCCACCTCCCCCTCCGGGATCAGAATGCCGCCCTCGAACAGCCGATCGTACGCCTCGACATTCCCCGGGCCGCTCGGACCGCCCTGAGAGCGGTAGACCCCCATGATCCGCTTCGTCGACTTCTCGACGACCCGGACGATCTCGCCGAGGGCGCGTCCGTCCCGGCCGCGTTTCTTGATCCGAACCTGGACACGATCACCGTCCATCGCCTCGAGCAGACCACGCTGCGG
>JAZGDH010000296.1:0-2764 GCA_036477555.1 Acidobacteriota bacterium | reverse complement strand
TCCGCAACGGGTTGATCCCGGGTCTGGTGCACAGCGCCCTGCAGATGGCGACGGGCGGCCGTGGGCTCCGCGACCCGCTCCCGAGCGAGCCGGGCCATGAGCGCATGCGCACGATCCGGGAGCAATTCGGCAAAGCGGGTCCTCCGGCGGGGGAGACGATGCGCTTCGACGGCACGCTGACCTTCGACAAGCTGACCGATGTCTTTCATTCGGGCACCAGGCACGAGGAGGATCAGCCGTCGCATCTTCGCGTGGCGGACACGAACATCTGCGCAACCCGATGCGCGGAGGAGTACGGCAATCCCTGTCAGCATTTCTGTCCGGCGGCGGTCTACGAGATGGTGCCCGGGGACGGCGGCGGCCGGCGCCTTCAGATCAACGCGAGCAACTGCGTTCACTGCAAGACCTGCGACATCATGGATCCCTACCAGATCATCACGTGGGTGCCGCCCGAAGGCGGGGGCGGCCCCGAGTACGTCAAGCTGTAGTGCGAAACGGGCCTCCCGCACGGATCCCCACCACCGAGGAGATCGCACGATGGAGCCTCACGTACTGCTGTATCTGATTCTCGCGTTCCTTCTGGTTGCCGGGAATGCATTCTTCGTCGCCGCCGAGTTCGCCTTCGTCAAGGTGCGTCACACGCGCATCGAGGAGATGGCCTCTTCGGGACTTCCCGGATCGGCTCTGGCCCGCGAGGTGGTGGGCAGCCTGGACGAGTACCTGTCGGCCTGCCAGCTCGGAATCACGCTGGTCAGCCTGGGGCTCGGCTGGGTCGGCGAGGCGGCCTTCGCCGGGTTGCTGCGGCCGCTCCTCTCCGAACTGGGAGGCTACGCCGCGCCGGCGGCGCACACCATCGCTGCCGCGGGCGCATTCATGATCATCAGCGTTATGCATATCGTCCTGGGGGAGCTCGTTCCGAAGTCGATTGCGATTCGCAAGCCGGGCCAGCTCGCGCGCCTGGCAGCGCTTCCCCTGAGGATGTTCAAGCAGGTGTTCTTCCCGGCACTCTGGCTGCTCAACTCGAGCGCCAACGGGGTGCTGGCCATCATCGGCATGCGCCGCATGGAAGAGCCGGCCCTTTCCGAGGGGGAGTTGCGGATTCTTTTCCGTGATTCGATCCGCAAGGGAGTGATCACGGCGAGCGAGGCCGAAATCATGGATCGGGCCACGCGCTTCGCCGACAGGACGGCGCGCGACATCATGGTTGCGCTGAAGGATGTCATCGTCTGGTCGCTGGATCGAAGCCTCGAAGAAAACCTGGATCGCGCCCGGCGTTACAAGCACACGCGTTACCCGGTCTACGACCCGCGCCTCGACGATGTGATCGGCGTCATCAACCTGAAAGCGCTGGCGCTGATGAGCGAGAAGGAAGCCGAACGGATGACCGTCTCCGACGTGATCAAGGACCTGATGCGGGTACCGCACGACCGTCGCATCGATGCTGTTCTCAAGGAGATGCGACGCAGCCGTATGCACATGGCTGCGGTAGTCGACTCGGACGATCGTCCGATCGGGGTTCTCACGATGGAGGACATCATCGAAGAGATCTTCGGTGAGATCGAGGACGAGTTCGACGTCGCCCAGCCGGGGGATCCGGAACCGCGGTGAGCGCGCTGCCGAACCGGGTTGGGTGCGGGACATGCCGCGTCGCGGCCGCCGCGATTCTCGCGCTGACCGTCCACACCGCGTGTGTGAGCGACCGGGAGGCGAGCGGCACGCACGATGTCCAGCCGGGCGGCGATGCCCGGGTCATCGTCATCGGCGTGGATGGCGCCGACTGGAGGGTCATCGACCCGCTCGTCCGGACCGGACGGCTGCCGGCCTTCCGCCGTCTCAGGGAGGAGGGCGCGAGCGGAGTCCTGCGCTCGATGGAGCCCTCCGCCTCCCCTTCGCTCTGGACGACGGTCGCCACCGGTGTACGACCGGAGCGTCATGGCATCGGCGGCTTCGTCGTCCCGGCGGATCCGCCCGCCGGAGGCAAGGCCGGTCCCCCGATCCGCCCCGTCACGAGCACGATGCGCCGCGTCCCGGCCTTCTGGAATATCCTCTCGAACTTCGAGAGGCGCGTCGGCGTCATCGGGTGGCTGGTCACCTGGCCGGCGGAGCCGGTTAACGGATTCGTCGTCTCATCCTACCTGCCGTATATCTACAACTGGTCGACCGGTCGGCCCCTCAAGGGGACCGTCGTCGAGGGAATCCCCCGACAGACCTTTCCGGAAGGATTGATCGACGAGGTCGAGGCACTGAAAGTGCGTCCCCCGGGACTTCCGCCGCCGCTGGTCGGTCGCTTTTACGAGCCGTCGCGTATCGATGCGCTCTCGGCGGATGACCGCGCATGCGTCGAGGGATTCCGCTGGAGCCTCGCCGCGGACGAAACCTACAGGCGGATCGGCCTGCGGTTGTTCGATCGCTACGACGTCGATCTGTTTGCCCTCTATCTCGGCGGCATCGACGTCGCGTCGCACCGATTCTGGAAGCACGCCCATCCGGACGATCTCGACTACGGCGTTGGCGAGGAAGAGGTGAGGGTCCTCGGAGGGGTGATCGCGGAATATTACACGTGGGTCGATTCCGTGATCGGTGAATACATGGACCGGATGGAGGAAGACGACACACTCGTCGTGCTGTCGGATCACGGATTCAAGCCGGTCTGGGCCCCCGACCGGCCGACGACCTCGGGGCACCATCGGCCGCAGGGGATCCTGGCTCTGCTCGGGCGGGACGTCGCGCCGCGCGCAGCGATCGAAGGGGCGGGGTTGCTCGA
>JAZGDH010000295.1:0-4739 GCA_036477555.1 Acidobacteriota bacterium | reverse complement strand
ACCGAGCCGGTCACCGTGCTGTAGCGCAGACGCAACCGCGTCCCCCCGGGGGCAGTATAATCACGGGGCGAAGATCCCCCGGGGGAACCAATCCGTGACAACCCCGATCGCCGCGGCCACGGCCGCTACGACCGAAGTCCCGTCCCCGGTCGCCCCGAGAGCCGGCCGGATCGCGCCGGGTGCGCCCGCGTCCCGGGCACGGCCGTCCTCCGTCCCGGCGGGCGGCTATCTGCGGAACTGGGCGCTCGCCTGGGCTCTGATCGGCAGCGTCGTGGCGGCCGGGATCAGCTTCACGAGCCAGAGCCTCGATCTGTGGCCCGTTCTGGTCATCAGCATCCTGTTTGCGGAAGTGGTTGGCTTCACCTCCCTCCTGTCGGTCCGGATGGTCTTCCCCTTCTTCAAACGCCTCCCCTACACCGTCAACCTGGGGCTCCAGATCCTCACGCTCTTCTCGGGCACCCTCTCCGGCTCGGTCCTTATCTTAATGACCCAGCCGCTGTTCAGCCTGGCCCGGTTCAGGACGGTCGCCATGATCGTCATCGTCAATGCGGTCCTCGCCGTCATCGTCGGCATTGCGCTGCACACCTACGACACAATGCGCAAGCAGATCGAGGCCTCCTATGAGGCCCTGCGCCGCGAGGAGGCGATGCAGCGCGAGCTCGAGATCGCGCGCGACGTCCAGCGCGAGCTGCTGCCCCGAACCTTCCCGAAGATGAGCGGCCTCGAGCTGTCGGGCGCCTGCCATCCCGCCATCGGCGTGGGAGGGGACTACTACGACTTCCTCATGTTCTCGGAGGACCACATCGGGCTGGTGATCGCCGACGTGTCGGGGAAGGGGATCCCGGCGGCCCTGCTGATGGCAGGCCTTCAGGCGTCGGTGCGAAGCCTGGCCATTCCCTCTCGAGCGCCCAGCGAAGTGAACCGGCGCCTCAATGAGATGCTCTACCGCTCGACCTCCTCTTCGCGGTACGCCACGTTCTTTCTCGGGATGTACGATGCCCGGAGCCGACTCCTGACATACAGCAACGCGGGCCACTACCCGCCGCTGCTCATGCGCTCCGAGGGGACGCAACGCCTCGAGGCCGACGGGATCCCGATCGGGATGATGCCCGACACGGAATACCGCCAGGGGCAGCGCCAGATGCGCGCCGGCGATCTCCTCGTCCTGTACACCGACGGCATCATCGAAGCGCCCGATGCGGAGGATCGCGAGTTCGGCGAGGCGCGCCTGATCGACGTCCTTACGAGGCATCGCGACAAGGATCTGGACGAGATCGTCTTCGTCGTCCTGCACGAGCTCGCCCGCTGGACGGGCGGAGGGCCCGGTCACGACGACGCGACGCTCGTGCTGGCGCGGGCGCGGTGAGGCGGCGTCGATGAAAACCGCCGGAGGAGGCCCGCCGGGAGCGATCCAGGTATTCGTGTGGGCCTGCGCGAACTCGGCGGCGGGGGCGGCGGTCGGGGGGGCTGTTGCGGCTTTCCGCGAGGGCGGGTTCGAGCCGACCATCCTTCTGATCAGCGTGCTGTCCGGCAACGTCGTCGGTTTCACCGTGCTGGCGGCGACCGCCCTGCTGTCGCCGCGGCTTCGCGCCGTCGGCCCATGGGCGCGGGTCGCCCTGCTCGGGCTCACCCTCCTGTCCGGATCGGTGGCCGGGACATCGCTCGTCATCTACCTGTTCCCCCTGTTCGTACTGCGCGACGTACGCCAGGCGCTCGCCGTCGCCGGTATCAACGGAGTGCTGGCCCTGATCATCGGCGCCGTCGTGCACGTTTATGAGGGGATGCGCTGGAGACTGGCGGAGTCACTGCGCGAGGTGGAGGAGGTCCGGCTGGTGCAGGCGCAACTGAGGGAGCAGGCGGCGCTCGCCGAGCTCGCGGCGCTGCAGGCCCGCATCCATCCGCACTTCCTGTTTAATACGCTGAACACGATCTCGTCTCTCGTGGAGGACGACCCGGAACGGGCCGGCGAGGTGGTGCAGGGGCTGGCCGAGCTGTTCCGCTACACCTTTCGCGCGGCCGGCTCGCACCCGGTGCCGTTGTCCGAGGAGCTCGAATTCGTCCAGCGCTACCTGACCGTGGAGCGCGCCCGATTCGGAGAGCGTCTGCGCATCGTGCGCGAAGTCGACGAACGCGCCCTGGGTGCGCCGGTGCCCGGCCTGATTCTGCAGCCGCTGGTCGAAAACGCCGTCGGCCACGGAATCGCGCCGTTGCGGCGAGGCGGCACGGTGCGGATCACGGCGAAGGTCGAGGAAGGGGAGCTGCGCGTCGAGGTGGCCGACGATGGCGCGGGACTCCGGGCCGCAGCGGCCGACTGCATACGCGAGGGACACGGCCTGGCCAACGTCCGCCAGCGCCTCCTGACGCTGTACGGCGCGCGTGGCGAACTCGAGATCGCCGCGAATCCGGGGGGGCGCGGCACTGTCGCCCGCCTTCGACTGCCGTTCACGCCGCCCGATCCTGAATCGAAGGTGGTCCCGGCACCGGTGGCAGCCGGGCGGGCCGGCGGTGTGAGCCGGGCGTGACCGGGTGGGTCATCGGGTGGAGGATCCCGTGGTGAGCGCACGTATCGTCATCGTGGACGACGAGAAGCCGGCCCGGGATCGGCTGCGGAGGCTGCTCGCCAACCATTCCGATCTGGTCGTCGTCGGCGAGGCGTCCGACGCCACTTCGGCCGTCGAATTAATCGATCGGGAACGCCCCGACCTCTGCTTTCTCGATGTGCAGATGCCGGAAGGGGATGGCTTCGAGGTGCTGCGCCGTGTCCGGCACCGACCCCGTGTGATCTTCACCACCGCCTACGATCAGTACGCCGTGCCGGCTTTCGAGGTCAACTCGCTCGACTATCTCTTGAAGCCGTTTGATCGGCGCCGCTTCGACGTCGCGATCGAGCGGGCGCGTGAATCATTGCGCGGCGGCGGCGCACAGGACGGGGCGATCGTGCGTCTCCTCGAGGAGATTCGATCCGGCATTCCGCGACCGGCGGGGGAACCGGCCGCCGCCGGGCAGCCGCCTCTCAGGATTCCCGCCCGGCGGGCCAATCGCGTCGTGCTGCTCGATCCCGGGGAGATTCTCTGGTTCGAGGCGGAGGAGACGCTCGTCTTCGCCCGCACAGGTGAAGCCCGCCTGCTGATCGATCGCACGCTGAACGATCTCGAGGCGTTGCTCGCGCCGTCTTTCTTCCGCGCGCACCGGGGTTACCTGGTGAACGTCGCGCAAATCGCCGAGATCCTGCCGGAGGAGGGAGGGCAGCATCGGATCGTCATGCGCGGTGTCCCCGAAAGCGCCATCCCCCTCTCTCGCCGTCAGGCGAGGCTCTTACGAGAAATCATCCCCTGGTAGCCCGTCCCCTCGGGCGGACGGCCCGACCGCCCACCCGCGCCTGGAGACCACTCATCATGAACTTCCGGCCGCCGACCCCGGGACCCCTTGATCCCCCGCCGGATCCGGCGTATCTGGAGGATCAGGAGGAACCGCCATGAACGGGTCGCGAAACAGAACGGCCGGGCGTATCGTACTGATCGCATCTGCCCTGCTCGCGTTTCCCGCGCTGGTCGCCGCGGCGGCGCCCCCTCCTCTTGGCGTCGAGGTGAGCACCTCGGACGCCGGGCATTACGTTCTGGAGGCCGGCGAGACGCACACCGGGGATCTCGATTGGATGTCCGGGACGGTTGAAATCGATGGGACCCTCGTCGGCGATCTCTATGTCCTCGCGCAAAGTCTCATCGTGAGGGGCACGGTGACCGGAGACGTCAATGCCTGTGCGCAAAGCATCAGTCTGGAAGGAACGATCGAGGATTCGGTCCGGACCCTCTCTCAGACGCTGCGGGTGACCGGAACGATCGACGGTCCGCTGTTCGCCATCGGCCCATCGATCGTCATCGAGGAGAGCGCGGTGATCACAGGCGAGGTCACTGCCATAGGGGCGCAGATCGAGATCCACGGCGCGATCGAGCAGGATCTCAATGCGACGGGAGGCCAGGTAATCCTCACGGGGGCCGTCGGTGGTGATGCCGAACTGGAGGCGGACATCGTGGAGATCGCCGACGAAGCGCGCATCGAAGGGGATCTCGAATACAGCGCCCGCAAGCGGCTTGACCTCGATGAATTCGACCTCGTGGGCGGAGACATCGAGTTCATACCCGAGATGCCGGAGCCGCCCGTGACGACCGGAGGAGTGATGACCTGGTTTTTCTTCGTCCTGGTGGCGCTGGTCACCGGTCTGGCGGTCATCGCGCTCGCCCCGGTGCTCACCCGGGATTTCGTCGCGAATGTCGGAGGGGACGGGCTGAAGAGCGCGGGGGTCGGGTTCATCACGGCGATTGTCGTCCCCGTGGCGCTTCTAATCGTCTGCGTGCTGTTCATCACGATACCGCTCGTGCTGATCGCCGCTGTCCTGTTCGCGATTCTGATCTACATCGCCAAGGTCCCGGTCGCGATCTGGGCCGGCGATCTCGTACTGCGCAGGGTGGGACACGGCGACGCCTCGCCCTACCTTGCTCTCATGGTCGGGATGCCGATCCTCTATCTGCTGTTCGCCGTGCCGGTCCTCGGGAAGATCGGCTGGTGCGCCTGCTTGTTCGTCGGGCTCGGCGCGATGGCGCTCACCGCACACGAGCGTCGCCAGGGCCGCCCGTCACCGGGGTCCGCGGCGCCTCCTCCGGCATCCGGAGCGGAGGGGATGCAACCGTCACCCGGGACGGCCCCCTAGGAGCCTGTCCCAGTATTGCGTGACCCGACGC
>JAZGDH010000294.1:0-5919 GCA_036477555.1 Acidobacteriota bacterium | reverse complement strand
CGGGCTCCAGTTCCAGCGATCGCAGCAGATGGTGGATCGCCCGCGCGGGGTCACCCAGATGCTCCGCGTGGATCAGAGCCAGGCTGTTGTGTACGTCGTGCAGGCTCGGATCGATCAGGATCGCCTTGTCATACGCTTCGACGGCACCCGTGAGGTCGCCCTGTCGCGCCAGAATGAAGCCGAGAAAATTGGCGGCCCGCGCCGACGGTGGCCTCCCGGAAACGGCGGCGCGGAATTCGCGCACCGCCAGTTGCTCGTCGCCCAGGCTGAGCGCGCGCTCGCCCCAGCCGCGCCGCACCTCCGGGTAGAGCGGGTCGAGCCGGTAGGCCGCCTCGAACTGTTTGGCCGCCTCTTCACCACGTCCCGCAGCGTTCAGCGCATCGGCCAGATTGACCCGGAAGATCGCCATCCCGGGGTCGCGCTCGACCGCGGCACCGAGGTGCCTGATGGCGACCTCCACCTCACCGCGCGCCATGGCGAACGACCCCAGGTTATTGAGCGCTTTCGAGGAGTGCGGGCTCTCTCGAACCGCCTCCATCAGCAGACTCTCGGCCGTCGCCTCTTCGCCGAGGGCCCTGTGAGCCAGCGCGAGGTTCACCTTCGCCTCGACCTCCGCCGGATCCCGATCGAGGACGGCCCTGAAGTGCTCGATCGATTCGCGTGCGCGTCCCTGCTGCAGGACGGCCATCCCGAGATTCATGCGTCCATCCTCGAATTCGGGGTAGATCGCGAGCGCGGCGCGGTAATTTTCCTCGGCGCGGATCCACTCACCGCGACGCAGATACGCATTGCCGAGGTTGTAACGGATGCGTACCGAGCGTGGGGAAACCCCGGCCGAGCTTCCGTACAGTGCGAAATCGTCCCTCCATTCCGCAATCCGGTTCGCCGAACGGACTCCCCCCGCAGCACCGGCCAGGAGGATCAGCCCCAGCACAACCGGAAACGCGGCGCGCCGGGCGGAGGCAACGCCCCACGCGAGCAGGAGGCAGAGCCCGACGCTCGGTAAATACATCAATCTCTCCGCGAGAAGCGTCCCGACGAAGAACAGGAGATTGGTCGTCAGCGCAGCGCTCACCGCGATCCAGAGGAGGCCCGCCCCGGCCGCCGGTGCCCTGCGGATCAGGACCACTCCGCCGGCAACCACCAGCGCCACGAGGGCGAGACCGACGAGAACTCCGGGATCGAACCCACTCTCGACGACCGGGATTTGCGCGTAGGAATAGTCGGCCGAGAGATCCGCAGGCCAGAGGAGCAGCCGTGCGTAGCGGGGCAAAACCGACAGGGCGGTCAATCTTCCGCTGAGGAGACCGCTCGCGGCGGCCGGATTGTCGACGAAGTGAATCGGAGCCCCGATCCCGATTCCACCCAGCACAAAGACGCGCGCGGCCAGGTAAACGACGATGGCGGCTGCATGTCCCGCATAGAGAACCCCACGCCGGCCTCGAACGGCGCTTCGTGAGGGAGGCAGGACAATCTCGAACAGGAGACAGAGCGCCGGAGCCGTGATCCCCGACTCCTTGGCCAGCATGGCGAGGAACGAGGCGCTCCAGGCGGCGGCGAGCCACCGCCTCCCTTCCCCGGTTCCTGAAAGCAGGGCTCGGCGGTGGCACAAGATTGCCGTGAGAACCCCGCAGGCGGCGAGGATTTCCGAACGGCCGACCACACCGGCCACCGCTTCGACGTGGACCGGGTGGAGTGCGAAGATCAGACCGGCAAGGGCAGGTCCGGCAGTCCCCGGAACGCACATCGCGATCAGACGCACGACGAGCCATGTCGCCAGCCCGTGTAGAAGCAGATTGACGAAATGAAACCAGCCGGGGCGGAGCCCACGGGCGACGAGTCGATCAATCGCGAACGAAAAAGTGGTGAGCGGACGGTAGAGGTTACCCGCCTCGCCCGTTGCCGCCCGGTAGGGAGCGACGAGGATGCGCGGCAGATCGCGAACGTCGTGGAGGAGCGGGTTGGCCTGAATCGCGCCACGATCGTCGAAGACGAACTGGTGGCTGAGGGTCGGCAGGTAGATCAGGATCGCCAGCACGGGTCCGGCGAGAAGGGCCAGGCGACGAGCCCTCAAGGGACGTCCGGGGGATCCGGCGAGCCGGCCTCCACTGTCGTCGCCCGTACAAACTCGAGATTCCGCCGCCGGAGGCCCCGCATATCAAGTACACCCTCGAGGAGGGTGGCCTGACCGGTCTCGATCGGCACCTCCTCGATAAACGCGACGGTGCGATGCACCCACCCACCACCACGGTTCATGAGGTCGAACGCGGCATAGATGTCGTAGACCCCAGCGGCGAGATCGAAGCGGAAGATCTCATCGAGGGTCGTACATCGGTAGCGCTCCTGCCAGTAAGGGACGAGGCCGTCGACGTTGTCGACCCGGCGCGGGCGCGAACCGGTTCGCCCCCCTCCACCGACCCCGGGCCCCACAATCCCCTGCCTCCCGCCCCGGCCGAGCTTCGCCGCGTTGCGCAGTGAGGCGGTGCGGATCAGCGGCGATTCGTAAAGGAGCAACGGTTGGGTCGGATCACCCCGGCGAATGGCCGCCACGGTGAACTGGTAACCAAAAGTGTGCACCTCGGACCCCCGCCGGGCCTTCGTTCGGGCCTGCGTCCGCCTCTGGGGAGGCTTCATGACCCGGTCATCGGGATAGGTACACCAGCGCCTGTTTCCGTCGAATCGCATCGTAAGGCGCCCCTTCTCCTTGGCCGGCTCCGCCGGCATCGACGGCGCCTGGAACCGGATCGGCTGGAAAGCGGGCGGCTTCGGGGTCTCCACGGTCACCGCGGCGGCCGGTTTGGCCCGGTCACCCTCCTCCTCGGCAGCGGCTGGAAGGGTGGCACCCTGGAGAAAAAGCAGGACGGTGCAGGCGGAAATGGTCATCAGGCGGCTGGAGAGATGCCGGATCCGCCGGCCGGCGAGGCCCGGACAGGCGCCACCCTGCGCCTCAGGGCATACCTGAGGGGGATCGGCAACCAGGGTGAACTTGCTGATGTAGCGCATGCGGGAGTGGATTATACTTCGGGTGGTCCCGGCCATCCAGGGGTTCGGGAAACCTGGATGGCGAGGGTTAAATGCATTCCCGGAACTGCCCGTGTTCTAACGATTCCTAGGGTTGACAAACGCGGAGCTGGGAGTAGACGCTTCCAGCCGATGTGTGGGGATGGTGGTGGAGAAGTCTCCAAGGCGTGGTCAACTTCGGGAAGGCGGGCAGTTCCGGGAATTCCAATGATTCTCCCTCTCATCACTGCCCCGGCCTCCGGGGGTTCCCGCCAGACCCGGGCAGCTGAGATCGATCAACCTCACGACCAGCACAGTCCGATGACCTACTCGGATCATAGTGATCTAGCCGACATCGCCTATGTGTCATGAAGAGACTGCCTAATCCGGATGCTACCCAAGATCTAGTAGCATGTCAATAGCAAAGTACAATTTCTAGTAGGTCCTCCCCTGTGGACGAATCGGTCCTCCAAGCTCTCGAGTTCCCCGAAATCCTCTCCCTCCTGCGTGAGAAGGCCGTCACTCCTCCGGGGGTGCTGGCGGCCGATGCGCTGCGTCCGGCCCACGACCCGGCAAGCGTCCGTCTCGAGAATGCGCTTACTGTGGAAGCGTTTCGGTACCTGGGTGAACGGGGCGCCCTCCCGTTCGGAACAGTCCCCGATCCGGCGCCCATCCTCGCGCGTCTGGCCGTTCAAGCGAGTGTCCCGACCTCGATCGAGATCATCGAACTCCTGGCGCTGATGAAGTCGGGTCGGGCGGTGAGATCGGCCATGACCGAAGTGCGTGGCGGGTTTCCGCAGCTGTGGAGGATCACGCTTGAATTACCCGATCTGGGAAATCTCCTCAGATTCCTGGACGGGCGAATCACGTCGAGCGGGGAGTTCGAGGATCACGCGAGCGATGATCTCCACGCGATCCGTCACGACATCCAGCGACGCAGCGAGCGGCTCAACTCACTGCTTGGCGAGTTCACGGCACGACCGGAGGTGAGGAACGCGCTGCAGGACGATTTCGTCTCGATCCGGAGCGACAGGCATGTGCTGCCGATTCGCGTCGAATCGCGTGCGGCGGTTCAGGGGATCGTGCACGGAGTCTCAGGCACCGGCTCGACGCTCTTTATCGAACCGATGGAGACGGTCGAACTGAACAACGAGATCGTCACCCTCAAGGATCAGGAGACGGTTGAGAAGAATCGACTGCTCCAGGAGTACGCCGACATGCTGCGAGGCCGTCTGCCCGAGCTCCGCTCGCTCGCCACCGGGCTCGGCCGCATCGATCTGGTCATGGCCCGCGCGCGTCTTGGCGAAGAGATGCGTGGACTGCCGGCCGAGTTCTCCGAGGACGGCGGGATGCGGCTCGTCGAAGCGCGGCATCCGCTCCTCGAGCGAAGCCTCGGTCAGGATCAATCGCCGATCATTCCCCTCGACCTGTCGCTCATGGAGGGCACCCGTGTCCTGATGATCAGCGGGCCGAACACCGGCGGCAAGACGGTGGCGCTCAAGACGGTCGGCCTGCTCTCCGTCATGTATCAGGCCGGCCTGCTGCTCCCCGCCGGACGGGCATGCCTCCCGATCTTTCAGGGAATCTTCATCGACATCGGCGATCGCCAGTCGATCGCCGACCATTTGAGCACGTTCTCCGCGCGCATGCGCACAGCCGCTTCGATCGCGCGCGGGCTGCGCGCGCCGGCCCTGATCCTCGTGGATGAAATCGGCACCGGAACCGATCCGGATGAGGGTGTGGCGCTGGGTATCGCCCTGATCGATCACTACCGCCGCGGCGGCGCCACGGTGATTGCCACGACGCACATGGAAGCGTTCAAGGCGTACGCGTCCGGCACCTCGATGTGCGCCAACGCCGCAATGGAGATTGACGAGACGACACTGCTCCCCACTTACCGCCTCATCCCCGGCATCCCGGGGCGCAGCGGAGCTTTCGAGGTGGCCGCACGAATCGGCCTGCCCGAGGCGATCCTCGAAGATGCCCGTGCGCGCTCCGGTTCAGCGGGACATCTCATTGAGGATTACCTGAAGCGTCTTCAGGAACAGTCGATGACTCTGGAGATTCGCCTGCGCGAACTGGAGGCCGAGCGGGCCAGCCTGGCTGCTGATCGGAGCGCGGCCGCGACCGAACTACGGGAAAAGAGGCAAAGGCAGAGCGGGGCGATCGCATCAGAGATCGATTTGGCCCTCGAGTGCATCCGGGCTGAGGGAGAACGGTACCTGGACGGATTAAAGGATCAGGTCGCCGCGGCGCGTGTCCGGCGCGCTGATACGAGGCTGGCGTCGCGACTCCGCACCGAGGCGCGCCGTCTCATTCGCCACACGCGTGGTCATGATCCTTCAACCGGCGATTCCAGCGGGCCGGTGCGGGTCGGAGAGGCGATCACGATCGAGGGTCTGGGCCAGAGGGGGATCGTCGAATCAGTTCGGGGCGAGCGCGTCGTGGCCAGGATCCAGGGCAAGCGCGTGACGGTGTCACTCGCCGACTGCAGAGCGGAACCCGGGCCGGTTGAGGGCCGGCGCCCCCGCCGCATGCCTGCCGGGATTACGCTCCAGCGGCAACGGCCCGGAGGGGCGACATTGTCGCACGAGATTCATCTGCGCGGACTAAAGGTAGACGAGGCTCTCGGGCAGGTCGATAAGTTCCTCGACGACGCTTACCTCGAAAACCTGAGTCCTGTGCGACTGATTCATGGTTTCGGCACCGGTCGCCTGAAAAAGGCGATCGTCTCGCTGCTCGCCGACCACCCCCACGTCACCTCATTCGCGAACGCTCCGGCGGAAGAAGGCGGAGCCGGTGTCACTGTCGTGATCCTGCGACCGTGACGCCGGGGCCGGCAGGAGATCAGCCGATGCACTTCATTTGAGGCCCCAGAATGGCCGCACCGGGGAACTGTGCTCGGCGGGGTCAAGCACG
>JAZGDH010000293.1:0-4161 GCA_036477555.1 Acidobacteriota bacterium | reverse complement strand
TCGATGGCGATGGTCAGCACCTTGAGGAAACCGAGGAAAATCGGCATCTGCAGCAGCAGCATCAGGCAGCCGCCCATCTGCCCCATCGGGTTGACGCCTTCCCTGCGGTAGAGCGCCATCATCTCCTCGTTCATCTGCTGGCGCACCTTCTGGCGGCCCCCGGTGTCCCGTTTTTCCACCGCTTTGCGTTCAAGCTTCTTGAAGCGCTCGCGCAGCGACTTCACTTTCGGCTGCAGATTCTTCATCTTGTCCTGCATCCTCTTCATGTTGACCTGCGTCTTGTGCATGAAGGCGAAGAGGAGCATACGGATTGCGATGGTCAGCAGGATGATTGCCCAGCCGTAGTTGCCGAGGTAGCCGTAGAGAAACTTCAGCGCTTTGAACATCGGCTCGGCGATGAACCAGAACCATCCGAAATCGAGCAGCCCGTCGAGATCGCGGTTCTGCGCCTGCAGGATGTCGTAATCCTTCGGGCCGACAAACACCGAGTAGCGATTGACTCCGGGAATGAGGAGGAGCATCGAGAGATAGAACTGCTCCCGGCCATCGCGGACGAGTCGGTGCATTTCGGCGTGCGTGCGTCCCGGCACCGGAGTGTCCGGGATGAGCACCGCGGCGAAGTATTTGTCGCTCATGCCGGCCCAGGAAATGTTCCCCGTGATCCCCCACGGTTCGCCCGGTTCAATCTGCGCCTGGCCCTGGAACTCCACATCGCCGTTGATCTTCGCCACCGCCCAGGAACCGTCGGCGTAGTACCCCTTCTCCAGACCGGTGTGCGCCGCGAACCCGGCGCCCCAGAGCACATAGGGAGACACCGGACGCCCGGCGACCCGCACCGCGGCGCCGAACTCGCCGAGATAACCGGCCGCATCGATGCGGAGCGTCTTCGTTGCGGCCAGACCCTGCCCGTCGGCATAGGTGAACAGGACGTCGAGGATTCTGCGCCCTTCAATCTGGTGCTCTTTGCGCTCGACGCGATAAAGGGCGTCCCTCAGGCGAGTCGTCGCATCCGGGTCGTCGACGAGGATCTGCAGCGGCCTGATGTTCAGGTCGGCGGCGGCGGACGAGACCAGATCGAGCGGTTCCCCGTCATCGTCCTGATAGTCCAGAAGCTTCCAGGAGGTGACCTGAGCGCCCCGGTTGCTGAGCCGGATTGCATATAGATCGGTGTCGATCGTTATGATCTCCTCGCCCTCCGCCGAGATCTCCACGCCTGTCGGGATGTCGGGATCCGCCGCCCCCGCCGCGGCGACGGGAATTCCGGGGATCGAAGGGATGCCGCGGGCTGCGTCGGTCAGCCGCGGCCTCTCTTCTCCGAACCGGTCTCGATCCGCCGCGGTCGGCTGCGGCCCGGTCGCGCCGTCCGGCAGCCTCTCGATGGCCGGAGCTCCGGCATCATCGATCGCTTCCTCCGGCAGTTTCGGGGGCACGGCAGGATTGAACAGCCACGACCACAGGAAGAAGAATACGATCGAGACGATCACGGCGAGAACGAGGCGCTTTTCCATCAGGGAACCGGGTCGAACCCGCCGCGACTGAACGGCTGGCAGCGCAACAGACGATGGAGGGTCATCAACAGACCGCGTGTGACCCCGTGGCGCTCGACCGCCGTGGCGCCGTATTCGGAGCAGGAGGGGAGAAACCTGCAGGCGGGCGGCAGGAAGGGCGAGAGCACCCTGCGATAGAGGGTGATCACAGCAATGACCGCCCGCCGGGCCATCCTGACGATCATGAGACCTTCCGGTACGGTCTCAGGCGTTTCAGAAAATCGGCCTCCAGACTCCCGTAGGAAACCCGATCGAGTCCTGGGCGGCCGTTCACCACGATATCGACGCACTTCCACTCCGATTTGTGCTTGCGGAAAATCTCTCGAAGGAGTCGTTTCGCACGGTTTCTCCGGACTGCCCCGCCGACCCGTTTCGTCATGGTAATTCCCAGGCGGGGCCGCCCTAGGCCGTTCCGCATCACGAACAGTACAAATTTTCCGGAAGGGATTCGCCGACCCTCGTGGTAGATGGTCTGGTATTCACTGCGCCTGCGGATTCGGTCGAGGGGGCGGAACCGATTATCGCCCGTCACACCGCCAGCCGCTGGCGGCCCTTGGCCCGCCGGCGCTTGAGAACGATGCGGCCGCCCCGCGTACTCATACGCGTGCGGAAGCCATGTGTCTTTCGGCGGCGCCTGTTGTTCGGCTGACAGGTGCGCTTCATTCCGTGGCTCTCTCCGGCCCCTGCTGCACTTGCTGAAGTGCGGGAAAGCCGGATTATCTCCTCCGGGGGCGGAGGGTGTCAAGTAACGCCCCGCTGGCCCGATCGTTGCATGTCGCGCTATGAGAATTCGCGTCGAAAAATTCTTCGTCATGGCAAGAAACGAGTTGATCGTCCACCGCGCCGGTGCTATATTGCGCGCCTCAATACAGCACAAGCACTTGGACGCGTTCGGATATTTCTTCACACTGAACCCGTCGTTCGTTGCGGGAGCGATCCCGAAGAGGTTGTGGTGTCTCTAGCTGTCGAATCGGTCCGGCTGGTCGACGAGGCGATACCAGATCTTCGACTCCCTCTGCCGGCTGGCCCATATCTGGTGGAGGAGCTATCGGGTTGACATAAGATCCAGCGCCCGGGACCCTGTTGAGGACGCAAGTCGAATCGGTTCAATGGTTTCTCGTAAGGAACACTTTTCCACATTTGTGGAAAAGTTGTTGAAATGTTGAGTGGGGCACCCGGGAAAGAGGCGTTCAACTAGGAACTCGAAGAGGTCGAACCGTCAAATCCTTTTCCGTGTAGCTGAGGCTTCGATGACACTCTGGGATAGAATCCTCACCAGCCTCCAGAGCAAGATCAACACCCAAAGCTTCAACACCTGGCTCAGACCGACGCAGCAGCTCTCGCTCGACGGGGGTGATCTGAGAGTCGAGGTCCCAAGCCTCCTGTTCGCAGACTGGATCAGTAAGAACTATCTGAACCTCATCCACGAGGCGGCACACGAACTGGACTGCGGCGATCTCCGGCTGAGTTTTACGAGCCGCCAGGCGCCGGCCGTCTCCACCGCTCAGCCGCCATCGACGAACCGGACTCCCGAGCTGGCCTCGGCCGGCGCTTCGATCGCCGCAGCAGTCGCACCACGCGGCTCCGCCGCCCTGGCGCACGCGCCCGAACGGCCGGCGCCGGTCACCACGCGCAACGGGCTCCATCCCCGCTACACATTCGACTCGTTCGTCGTGAGCTCGTGCAATCAGTTCGCCCATGCCGCCGCAACCGCCGTCGCGGATCAACCGTCGGGCGCCTATAACCCGCTCTACGTCTACGGCGGGGTCGGTCTGGGGAAGACCCACCTGATGCACGCCATCGGTCATAAAATCGCCCGGCATCTCCCGGGCCTCCGGGCTCTGTATATCAGCTCCGAAACGTTCATGAACGAGTTGATCAACTCGATCCGTTTCGAGAGAACGATTGATTTCAAGGAACGCTACAGAAACGTCGATCTGCTCCTCATCGACGACATCCAGTTCCTAGCCGGCAAAGAGCGCACCCAGGAGGAGTTCTTTCACACGTTCAATGCTCTGTACGAATCCCAGAAGCAGATCGTCATGACCAGCGACTGCCCGCCCAGGGACATCCCGACGCTCGAGGAGCGCCTGAGATCCCGGTTCGAGTGGGGTCTGATCGCCGATATTCAGCCCCCCGACCTGGAGACCAAGGTCGTCATCCTCACCAGGAAGGCCGAGGCGGAGAATATCCACCTGCCCGAGGATGTGGCGCTGTTTATCTCCAGCCGTATCCGCTCCAACATCCGTGAACTGGAGGGGTCCCTCATCCGCCTGATCGCATTCTCATCCCTGACGGGGAGACGGATCGACCTCGAAATGGCGAAGGAGACCCTGAAGGGTTTGATCGATAGCCGCGAGCGCTCTGTGACCGTGGAGTCAATTCAGAAGTTCGTGGCGAATTATTACCACCTTCGCCCATCCGAACTGAAATCGCGGAACAACGCCAAGCACATCTCGTTCCCGCGACAGGTCGCCATGTATATGTGCAGGCGTCTGACCGGCAAGTCACTTCCGGCCATTGGGACCCAGTTCGGGGGTAAACATCACACGACCGTCCTTCATGCCATCAGGAAGATAGACACAATGCGCGATAAAGACAACGACTTCGACAA
>JAZGDH010000292.1:0-2216 GCA_036477555.1 Acidobacteriota bacterium | reverse complement strand
GCATCCCGGGATAGCCCTCGACCGCTTCCTCGACGGCGGCACGCGTCTTGTCGTAGTCGGCCTCGGGATCGATGCTGATCCAGTTCTCGGCGAAATGGATGCCGTAGGGCTCGTCCCCGTTGACGGCTTGTCCGATATGCGCGCCGAAATTGCGGACACCCGGTATCTGCCGCAGCTCGACGCTGGCGCGCTGCACGATCCTGAACGTCTCCTTGCGCGACGTCCCCGCGGGGGGGATCCAGTGCATCAGGAAGTCCCGTTCCTTGAAGTTGGGAAGCAGAGACTGCCCGAGCATCGGGTATACCCCGCCGCCGACGACGACAATGGCCAGGACAACGGCCAGCGTCGCCCGTGGCCTGTCGATGACTCCCGACAGAAGCCGGCGGTAGATTCCCTTGAGCCACGGCACCAGCGGCGACTCGCGGTGCTCGATGCTGGCACGATTCAGCAGGATGTAGCACAGGGCCGGCGTCACCGTCATCGCCACCACCAGGGACGCCAGCATTGCGAAGAGGAAGGAGAGCGCCAGCGGCTCGAAGAACGCGCCGGCGAGCCCGCCCAAGAAGAACACCGGCGTCACGGCCAGTACGATGATCAGTGTCGCTTGTACGATGGCAGGGCGTATCTCGAGCGATGCATCGAGGATGATGCGTGCCGTCGATTTGTCGCTACCCGCCCTCCGCGCCTCGCGCAGGCGCCGCACGATGTTCTCGACATCGATGATCGCGTCGTCCACCACCGAGCCCAGTGCGACGACGAATCCCGCCAGGACCATCACGTTGATCGTGGAACCCATGAGATAGAGAACGACCCCCGCCGCCACCAGGGACAACGGGATCGCGATGACGCTGATAAACGCCACCCGCCATTCGTAGAGGAAGGCGCCGAGGACGATGACCACCAGGACGGCACCGATGATGAGCGCCATTGTCAGGTTGTCGAGCGACTGCTCGATGAAGGTCGCCGGTCTGAAGATCGTGGAGTCGATCTTGATGCCGGGAAGGCCGGGCTTCAGCTCCTCGAGCACCTTCTCGATACCCCGCGTCACGTCGAGCGTGTTGGCCCACGGCAGCTTCTCGACGATCATCATCAGGCCGACTTCGTCGTCGATGACGGCGTCACCGACCAACGCCCAGGTGCCCCACTTGACATCGGCGACATCGCGCAGCCGCGGCGGCGGGGTCGAACGCTTCTTCGTCAGCGCGATCGGCACATCGGCCAGATGCTCTGGCGTGAAGATGGGCGTCTGGTGACGGATGACGAGCCGCTGGTTGGGGGTATCGAGCATCCCGTCGATGCGGGTCTTCGCCCCCTTGGTATATCTCAGCAGGCTGAAGTCCAAGGCGTTCCCGGTCGTCTCCATGACCTCGTCGAGGGTGACGTTGTAGGCGCGCATCCGGGGCGGATCGACCTGCACCTGAAGCGACTTGATCCGCTCACCCCAGATCGGGATGTTGGCCACGCCGGGGACCAACATGAGACGGAACCTCAGCGTCCAGTAGGTGATCATCGACAGGTCCATCATGTCGTATTTCTTCGACGTGATGCCGATCTTCATGACCCGGCTGGTCGACGACAGGGGCTGCAGCATGATCGGCATGCCCGACGACTGCGGTAGCCCCGCGATCACGACATTCATCAGCTCCTGGACATTCTGCCGCGCCTCGATGATGTCGATGCCCGGCTTGAAAAGCAGCACCACCTGCGACAGGGCGACCACCGACTTGGAGCGGATGGTGTCGAGCCCCGGAACACCCCGGAGCGTTTGCTCCATCGGGATCGTGATCAGCTCCTCTATCTCGGCGGCGGTCATGCCGGGCCCTTGGGTCTGGATCTCCACCTTGGGTGGTGCGAACTCGGGGAATACGTCGACCGGCATCTTGCGAAGTTGCTCGGTTCCAAAGACGAGCAACGCAGCGGCGATAGCCAACACCAGGAATCGGAATGTCAGGCTCGACCCGACGATCCAACGCATCATTGCATGAGTCCTCCCTGCACAGTGCCCATCGCCCGCTCCCCTGCTCGCGTCCCCGTGCTCGGTTCGGCAGAACGGGTTTACTTTAACTTTAACTTTAACGTTAACGATACGTTAAAGATAACCAATCACCATGTACGTTAACAGGATATTTACTAATGTCCAGTACGTAATTTGTACAAATCTCTGATTTGTTGATAAAATACGGAAACTGTTCTAAACAAACGAAAACATACATAAA
>JAZGDH010000291.1:0-3125 GCA_036477555.1 Acidobacteriota bacterium | reverse complement strand
ATCGCGCTCGCAGATCATTGGCGCGCCGCATCTGCGACTTGAGGCTTCTATGCAGCACCGGATCAACGAGGACGCTTCGTCCCGTCTCACGCACCGTTCGCGCGAGCGCGAGCCCCCGGGCCACGCCCTGTTCGGACAGGGTGACCACGAAGAGATCCGGCGATCCCCTCTCCGCCGCGCCCCCCGGCTTCAGTGTCGTCACGAGGCGATCCTCTCCGATGGCGAAACCGAACCCGGGCACCGGCGGTCCACCGAGCTCCTGGGCAAGACCGTCGTAGCGGCCACCCCCGAGAAGGGCGTTTTGCGCTCCGAGCTCCTCGACGACGACCTCGAACGCTGTGCGCCGATAGTAGTCGAGGCCGCGGACGAGCCGCGGATCGAGGCGATAGTTGACACCGTACTCATCCAGGTATGACCGGACGTGGTCGAAATGCTCATGGCATTCGGCACACAGATGATCTTGAATGCTCGGCGCTTCATTCATGCGCTCCCGATCGGCAGGGACCTTGCAATCGAAACAACGAAGCGGATTGACGACGAGGCGTCGCCTGCAGTCGGAACACAGGGCGTCGGCAGCCGGCTCCAGGAATCGGACGAGGGCCTCCCTGTATGCGGGTCGGCAGGTCGGGCATCCGACCGAGTTGAGCACGAGCCGGAGCCCCTCGAGGCCGATCGAGGCGAGGAAACGCATCAGCATCTCCATCGTCTCCGCATCGATCGCGGGATGATTGCTTCCGATCGCCTCCACCCCGATTTGATGAAACTGGCGCATGCGCCCCTTCTGCGGTCTCTCGTAGCGGAACATCGCGCCGACGTAATAGAGGCGCGTGACATCAGAACCCCGCTGCATCCCATGTTGCAGATAGGCGCGCATGACTGGCGCCGTGTTCTCGGGCCGCAATGTCAGGGAGCGCCCCTTACGGTCGTTGAAGGTGTACATCTCCTTGGCGACGATATCGCTCGACTCGCCGATCCCGCGCTGAAACAGCTCGGTGCTTTCGAAGATCGGTGTGCGGATCTCCTCGAAGCCATACAGGCCGAAAACCCGCCGGGCAGTTTCTTCGACCAACTGCCAGCGTTCGATCTCGCCGGGCAGGATATCCCGGGCTCCTTTGACCGACTCGATCATCTCTCCTCTTCCGTATCCGCCCGACGGCGCAAAAGCCGCAAACGCAAAGGGTTATGGAGGATAGCACAGGACGCGCGAGAGGAGAAAGCACGGCAGCGGTCTATAATGCCCGGGACGATGAGGAACCTGGGATCCTGTCCGAGAATTGCGTGGAGCCGCGTTCGGAACGCCGCAGCGCCGATCGCGAGGCGCCGCGCTGATGCCGTATCGATCGCGCTGATGGCGCTCATCGCGGTCGGGTTTCTCACCATCCCGGATCTCGCAGCGGCGGAGCGGGTCAAGAGTCTGTTCCGCAGTCAGCCGGTCCACTGGCAGCCGTTCGTTGAAGGGGATGGCCGGGTCCGGTCGGTACAGTTCACTGAGGCCTGGTCGTTCGATGGATTCGACGCTCCGTTCGTCGGGGATCCGATCGAAGTCGGCGGAACCCTCCTGTTTTCCACTCGCGACGGGCGGATCGCGGGTCTTGATCCGGGGAGCGGTCAGAGGCGTTGGGAGGCGCACCTGCGGGATGCGCTGGGAGTCGGCCCTGCCGCCGGCGACGGAATCGCATTTCAGGCGACCCGCGGGGGGCGGCTCGTCGCCCTGGACATCAGCGACGGGCGTCTGTTGTGGTCGATCGAGTTGGGCTCTGAACCGACTGCAACACCGAGAGTCCTCGGAGATCGACTCTACGTCGGCACTGCGGATGAATCGCTCGTGGCGATCGACCCCGGCGACGGCACGATCCTGCATCGTCTGCCGCTGCCGGGCCGTCCGACCAGTTCCGTGGAAGCTTCCCCGGGTGCTTTACTGATCGGCACCGACCACGGGATGCTTCTTTCCATCGATTCGGAGACGCTCACAGTGAACTGGCGCCACTACGCCATGCACGCCATCACATCCCCGCCCCTCTACCACGATCACCGGATTTACGTCGCAACGGCCGATCACTCGTTCCACTGTCTGCGCTCGAAAAACGGTAAGCGACGCTGGACCGTCCGCACTGGAGCCCTGACGACCGCGCGACCGTTCGTCCGCGATGGTATTCTGTACATCCTCTCCTACGATAACGACATCGCTCTCCTGAAGGCGAAAAGCGGCCACCTCCTCGCCCGCGTCCGGCTGGATCATCGACTCGATGCCGATGCGGCCAGGACCGCCGACCACCTCTACGTCGTTCCGTTCACCGAAGCCTCGGTAGTCGGCCTGGCGCTCCCGGGGCTTCAGGGAGGGGGACAGTTCGACCTGGACGTTCCGGGGGAATGGTTCACGACCGCCCCGCTCGTCGTCGGTGACGCGCTCGCGGTCGGGTACGGCCGGGCTGCGGGCCGGGTGCTGATGCTCTCGATCGAGGTGGAGGATGATGCGGAGGAGACGGACAACTAGGCTTCCAGGTGCCTGGACGAACCCTTCGGCGAACCTCGTCGCCGGTTCAGTCTCCGGGGATGACCGCAACGCGTTTCGTCATTGCGAACGCTCCGGTCTACGTTCTCCCGCCGATGCGTCTCGAAACGCAGCGGCAAGCGCCGTGTTTTGGGCCCGGCCCCGGATGGTCACCCCGCCGGGGAACACGAGCACCGGAACCTCGGAGCCGTAACGGGAGAGGAGATCCCGGTTCCCTGAAATATCGACGGTGCGCAGCGGCAGACGGAACCTCCGTGCCAGGCGCGACGCCTCGCGCTTCATGGAGAAGCAAAGAGGACAGCCGGTGCGCGTGTAGAGTACCGCTCCTTCATCCGGGTTCATGTCGCGTCCCTGCGCGGCAGAACCGAGTGCGCAAGATACACGAGGCCGAGGCCGACTCCCGCCCCCGCTGCGTCACTGAGGACGTCGCGTACGTCGGCATACCGGTCCGGGACGAATATCTGGTGGACCTCATCAGTGATCGCGTAGGCGATGCAGAGCGACAGAGTGATCAGGAGGCGACGGGGCGGCACCGGCCGGGCGAGCCCATCGTTCAACGCGCGCGCCATCAGGAGGGACAGGCCAAAATACTCGATGGCGTGGTTGATGTAGT
>JAZGDH010000290.1:0-8923 GCA_036477555.1 Acidobacteriota bacterium | reverse complement strand
TCTCGGCACCGATCCCGTCACCGTCCGGTGTGATGTGGGTGCACAGCGCCGCCGTGCGGGCGGAGCGGAGCAACGGCCGCAGACGTTTCGCCGCATCGGCGATCAGGGTCCGGTCCTGCTTCGTCATTCTCCCTCCTGTGGAACCAGCATGGCGCCTTCTCGGCAGGATCGCGTGAGCTCCACGCAGGTGCGCGCGTTGGATCGAACCGTGCACGATCGCCCCGTGCCCCACCGTCACCGACACGCCAAGGGTGGTCGGCATTTCATGGTCGGCATGACCGACGCAGGCGTCCTGGATGTCGGTTCCCTCTCCGACTCGGCAGGCATCCCCCATCCTTCCGGGAGCGGATCGTCATCGGGGAGACGTCCCCGGGGAAGATGCCCGCGGGTCAGACTCTGCGAGCGGAGCCGGGGAATATAGGACAGGGGTTCCGCAATGTCAAGGAGTTGCTCGGTGAGGGCGGCACGGTCCGGATCAGCCCTGGAGAGAATCCCGCACGACTGCGATCGGATGCACAACCGGCAGATCGGTTCCCTGCTCGATCTGCATCTTGCACGTCCCGCAACCGGTCGCCACGACGCTGACGCCGGTGCGGTCAATGCTTTCAAACAGCGGCCGCCCCATCCGCATCGACAGATCGAAGTTCTTCTCCTTCATACCGAAGGTTCCCGCGATCCCGCAGCAGTGATCCTCGCCGATCGGAACGACCTCGACACCGGGCACCATCCTGAGCATCCGCACCGCCTCGTCTCCCATGCCACGCGCCTGCAGGTGGCATGGGTTATGGTAGGTGACGCGCATCTTGAGCGGTCGGAGACGGGAACGCAGCGTCTCATCCTTCTCGAACATTTCCAGGACGTACTCGTGAAGATCCATGAGATGTCGCGCCAGGATCTCAGATTGCGGCGTCCCAAGCAGTCGCGGGTAGTCCTCCACGAGCGCGAGTCCGCACGATGGCGCACTGTACACCACGGTGTATCCGCGCCGGACAAAATCCAGCAGCGTCTCGACGTTGCGCTGCGCGGCGGGACGGACATCATCGAGATGGCCGTGAGTGATCGCGGCAATGCCGCAGCACTCCTGCGGGGGGATGGCGACTGAGCATCCCAGCCGCTCGAGGACTTCGACGGCAGCGCGGCCCTCACCCTCCAGATCCTGGTAGCCTCCGAAGCAACCGTGAAAATAGGCGACCTTTCGTCCCTCGGGATCGATCGAGGGCACACGCGTTCCCAGAGGAGTTCTCGCGAACGGCTGCATGACGCGCTGCGACGCGACCCCCGAGAGCGCCGCCACCATTCGCCGCAGCGGCCGCGATTTCAACGCGGCGTTGGCGATCGGAGCGAGCAGTGAGCCGAAGCGCAGCACAGGCTGTCCTGCCGTCAGAAGACGATCGGGAGTCTGCTTGCCGTGCGAACGTACATAGATCTCCTTGGCGAGCACCGCCATGCCCGGGATGTCAATTGCGGTCGGGCACTCGGAATGGCACAACCTGCAATTCACGCAGAGATCCATGACCGACTTGAATCCTTGTGTCATGATCTCACCTGAATCGAGCCGGCCGGAGATCACCGCGCGCAGGAGATTCGCCTTGGCGCGCGCCGTCGCCGCCTCGTCATTCGTCTCAAAGGCGACCGGACAGTAGTTCTGGCAGGCGCCGCACCCATGGCACTTCTCGATCTCCTGCTGCCAGGCCTCCCCATCCAGCGTCGTCGAGGTGGCGACGCGCCGGTAGCCGGCTCCGTAGCGAAGATCGTCGATCAGGCGGGTTGCGCCGTCGTGAATCTTGATCCCGGGATTCAGGATCCCCTGGGGATCGAAGGTGTTCTTCACCTCGGCGTACAGATCGGTGACCGGCCCGTAGGCGCGGCGCAGGTAGGGTGTTCGCAGCCGTCCGTCGCCGTGTTCGCCCGACAGCGAGCCCCCCAGATCGATCACGAGATCGACGAACTCCTCGGCCACCGCCTCCATGATATCGAGGTCACGGGGATTTTTCGGATTCATCAGCGGATTGCAGTGCAGGTTGCAGTCCCCGGCGTGGCCGAAAATGGCGGCCGGCAACTCGTACTTCGCGAGCAGGCGCCTGAGCCTCGTTACGAATTCCGCCATCTGCTCGGGACGCACGGCGGCATCCTCGATGAACCGCGTGTTGCGAAGCTTCCCTTCACGCCGTGACAGAATCGGTGACGCCGCCTTGCGGATGGCCCAGATGCGCGCCGCCTCCTCGTCGCTCACGCTCCGGCGCACCTCGGTCGCGAGCCGCTCGCGGCCGGTGAGTCGCCTCGCCAGCGACGTCATTCTGGCGTCGACCTCGAGCGCCTCATCGCCATCGAGCTCGACGATCAGAATCGCTTCGGTCCCGGCCGGAAGAGTCGCCGCAACCGACGGGTTCCCCTCGCGGACGATATCGACGAACGTCCGATCGAGGAGTTCGACGGCCGACGGTCGGGATCGGAGGATCTCCACGACGGCGTTTCCCGTCCTCTCAAGATCGTCGAACAGAACAAGAGCCGTCGCCTTCTCGCGCGGAATCGGAATAATTCGCAGGGTGGCATCCAGGATGAGGCCAAGGGTTCCCTCCGAACCGACGATCAGACGCGTCAGATCGATCGAACCGTTGACCGCCTCCAGGAGGGCGTACCCCGACGAGTTCCTGCGCGTTTTCGGCGAGTGGCGTTCAATCATCTCCCGGTTCCGATCGACCAGAGTCGCCACCGAGGCCGAAAGCCGGCCCTTCGCGTCGCGGGATCCGGCCGCATGCGACGGGCGATCGACCGGTCCGGTTTCGAACACCGTCCCGTCGGCGAGTGCCACGCGCAGCGATTCCGTGTTGTCCCGCGTCGCGCCGTAGCGGATCGTGTGTGATCCTCCGGCGTTGTTCGCGAGCATCCCGCCGAGGGTACAGAAGGCGGACGAGGAAGGATCGGGGGCGAACTGCAGGCCGGCGCGCCGCAGCTCGAGGTTCAACTGTGCATGGATGACCCCCGGTTGCACGCGCACCGTGCCCCCCTCCCGATCGATGTCCGCGATGCTGCGAAAATGCTTGGAGAAGTCGAGGATGATCCCGCGCCCCAGAGTCTGTCCCGCGAGTCCGGAGCCGGCGCCGCGCGCGGTGATCGGGATCCCGTGCCGTCGCGCGTACTCCACGACGGCGAGAACGTCTCCTTCGTGGCGCGGTACGACCGCCCCGAGCGGCATGATCTGATAGATGCAGGCTGCCGTGCTGTAGAGGGTCCGGTGCACCGCATCGAACATCAACTCGCCCTCGACGAGGTGAGCGAGATCGTCGGCGACGGCGGCCGGCTCGGGCAGACGGGTCGCGGTCATGGTTTCCTCATCACACCCCTCCCACGAGCCCGGCGACATGGGGCAGTTCCGGAAGTATCAATCGCCGCATGGCGAGCCGGACCGCCGGCTCCGATCCGGGCATCGAGAACACCATCAGGCTTCGGTAGGTGCCGGCAACCGCACGGCTCAACATCGCTGAGGGGCCGATCTTCTCGTAGCTGAGGAGCCGGAACAACTCTCCGAAACCGTCCAGCCGTTTGCTCAGGAGACGGTCGAGCGCTTCATAGGTCGTGTCCCGGGACGCGATTCCGGTTCCACCCGAGACCAGCACGACCCGGGCCTTGCCGGCTCGCGCAATGCGCGCCAGGTGGTTACGGATCGCCCTCGGCTCGTCCTTGAGGATTCGGTAGTCGACGATCGGATGTCCGGCGCGTTCCAGCGCTTTCAGGATCCAGGCGCCGCTGGTGTCGCGCGCCACCGTCCGCGTATCGCTGACCGTGACGACCGCGCAGGGAACGGCATGCGGACCCTTCCGGCGATGCTGGCGATGTCCCATACCTCTCCCCCGCCGCTCCAGGCGGCGGCGCCGGGTCGATCGACCGATCTCACTCCTGGTGGATGTCCAGCGAGTAGCGGATGAGCGTCCGGACACCGGCTCCTGAGCCGCCTCTGCGGATATAGGAGTAGTCTTTGTCCGCAAATGCGGGGCCGGCGATGTCGAGATGCACCCAGGGGATCCCGGGCTTCACGAATTCCTGCAGGAAGAGACCAGCGGTCAGCGCCCCTCCCCAGCGGATCGCGGTGTTCTTCACGTCGGCGATGTCACTCTTGAGGTGCTCGCGGTACTCACGGTAGAGAGGCAGCGGCCACATCCGCTCGCCGGCCCGATCGGCGGCACGCAGGATGTCGTCCACCATCACCTGGTCGTTCCCCATGACGCCGGACGCAAGCGGGCCGAGCGCCACCACGCAGGCTCCGGTCAGGGTGGCCAGATCGATCATCCCCTCGATCCCGTCCATCGTACCGGCGTATGACAGAAGATCGGCGAGCACCAGGCGACCCTCGGCGTCGGTGTTGCGCACCTCGACGCTCTTGCCGTTCATCATCCGAAGCACGTCGCCCGGCCTGATCGCGCCTCCCCCCGGCATGTTCTCGACCATGCCCATCAGGCCGATCACCTCGACGTCCGGGTTGAGCTCCGACAGCGCGCGCAGCGAGGCGAGCACTGCCGCCGACCCTGACATGTCGCATTTCATCGTCTCCATTCCCTCCGACGACTTCAGCGACAGACCACCGCTGTCGAAGGTCACCCCCTTGCCGATAAAGGCGACCTTGCGCTTCGCTTCCTCGTCGGGTGAGTAATGGAGCTGGATGAGCCGCGGCGGGTTATGCGACCCCTGGGCGACGCCGAGGAATCCGCCCATCCCCATCGAGCGCATCTCCTCCGCCTCGATGATCCGGATGGCGATCCTCGATTCGGAGGCAACCTCCTGCGCGATGGCGGCCATTCGCACCGGATTCATCTCTCCGGCCGGTTCGTTGACCAGGTCGCGGGCGAAGTTCGTCGCGGTGGCGCAGACCTCCCCGAGCGCAATCCCCTTCTCGACCTCGCGCGTCGTCGTCGAACCGGCGGCCACGATCACGTTTCTGAGGAAGCGTCGCCCGGACCGCGGTTCGGAACGATAGCGATCGAAGCGGTAGGTGCCGAGCAGCACGCCCTCGGCCAGCGCCACACCGGCCTCGCCGGCGCCGAACGGGACGCTCCCCGATTCGAGGAGCGGGATCGCCAGTGTGGCCGCCCCCAGCCGGTCGGCCTGGATGAGAGCATTGCCGAGATAGTGCCGGTAGCGATCGAGGGTCAGTTCATCCTTCCTGCCAAGCCCGAGGAGCAGGTAGCGGGGACTGCGCAGCCCGTCCTTCGCATGTGCATGCCAGAGATGGGTCTGACCCGGCGATCCGTCGAACCGATCGGCTTCCGCGACCGCAGCCAGGCGCTCCGCGAGCGATGCACCGATCGGGCCGGCAATCCCGGAATCTCCCTTGAAGACGTACGCGATCCCGACGTCGGCCTCGATGCCGGCGAGATCTCCCTTGCGCACCTCGATCTTGATCGTCGCGCTCACGCCCGCCCCCGGACGATCTCGCGCACCCGCGACACCAGGCGGGACGGTGTGAGGCCGACTTCCTCGAGCACCTGAGGCATCGAACCGTGATTCACGAACCGATCCGGTATCCCGAGGTGATAGAGGCTGCCCGGCGCCGACCCGCCCTCGACGAAAAATTCATGGACGCCGCTGCCGAAGCCGCCGCGCAGCGTGTTTTCCTCGATGGTGATCAGAATCGGATAACGCGTGGACAGATCACGCAGTAACCGTCCATCGAGCGGCTTCACGAACCGGCAGTTGACCACGCCGAGATCGACGCCGTCTTCGAGCAGAGCCTCGCGCACGGCGCACGCCGCATCGACCATCGTGCCCACGGCCAGCAGACAGGCGTCCTTCCCCTCGCTGAGGGTTTCCCACGTGCCGATCTCGAGTGACTGGAAAGTCCGCTCCGGATCGAATCTCCGGCTGCTGCGCTTCGGATAGCGGATGGCGAACGGGCGGGCGTCCTGATCCATGGCGGTCCGCAGCAGGTCGCACAGCTCATTACCGTCCTTCGGCGCTGTCACGATCATGTTCGGCACCGCTCTCAGGTAAGTGAGGTCGAACACCCCGTGATGTGTCGGGCCATCGGCACCGACCAGGCCGGCCCGATCCAGGCAAAAAATAACGGGCAGGCTCTGCACGCCGATGTCGTGAATAATCTGATCGTACGCCCGCTGCAGGAAGGTCGAATAAATTGCGGCGACGGGCCGCATCCCGGAGATGGCCAGACCTCCCGCGAAGGTGACACCGAACGCCTCGGCGATCCCGACATCGAAGAAACGTTCCGGGTGCCGCTCCTTGAACTTCACCAGCCCCGTCCCGTCGGCCATCGCGGCGGTGATCGCGACGACCTTGTCGCTCTCGTCGGCCATCCGGTTCATGGCGTGCACGAAGACCTTGTTGTAGTCCGGAGCGGCCGGCGCGGCGCCCGACTTGGCCATCACGCCCGAAGCGGGATCGAACGCCGGGACGCCATGAAACACGCAGGAGTTCGCCTCGGCATGAGGGTACCCCTTCCCCTTCTTCGTGATCACGTGCAGGAGTCGCGGCCCCTTGACGGTCCTGAGATTGCGCAGGACGGGAATCAACTCGGACAGGTTGTGACCGTCGATCGGTCCGAAGTACTGAAACCCCAGCGCCTGGAACAGGCCACCGGGCACCACCACTTCCTTCAGGCTTCGCTCCATTCTCTTGGCGAGCTCTTCCGCCTCCTCACCCAGCGGCATCTTCCGGATGATGGAACGCACCTCATCCTTGAGGCGGTTGTAATAGCGGCTCGATGTGATGGTCGTAAGGTATTTCGAGATGGCGCCGACGTTGGGAGAGATCGACATTTCATTGTCGTTCAGGATGACGAGGATGTCCCGCCCCGAATGCCCGGCGTTGTTCAACCCCTCGTAGGCCAGCCCGCCGGTCATCGCCCCGTCCCCGGTGACGGTGACGACGTGGTAGTTCTCGCGGGCTGCGTCGCGGGCGACGACCATCCCCATCGCCGCCGCGATCGAGGTGCTGGCGTGCGCGACACCGAACGCATCGTAGGGGGACTCGACCGGGCTGACGAAGCCCGAGAGGCCTCCATATTTGCGCAGGGTCGGAAGCTGATCCCTGCGGCCGGTCAGCACCTTGTGGCCATAAGCCTGGTGGCCGACATCCCAGACGATCCGATCCCGAGGTGCGTCGAAGACGGCGTGCAGCGCGATGGTCAACTCGATCGCGCCGAGGCTGGGGGCGAGATGTCCGCCGGTCCTGGAGACGACATCGATAATGTACTGTCGCAGCTCGCCGGCCAGCTGCTCGAGCTGTCTCTCCGACAGCGGCTTCAGATCGGCCGGGGATTCAATCGTTGCGAGCAGCGAGCCAACGGTTTTTGCGCGGGCCTCCGGAGCGGTCTTATCACCCGTCAGATGGCCCCGTCTGAGCAGCGGAACGTTCATCTTTCCGGTAATCGCCTCTGACATTTGGATACCTCGCCAAGGGTTTCGGAAGGAAACGCTCTGTCCCAGGAGCCTGTCCAGGTATTGGGTAGAACCACGGGCCCCGCCGCGATATGGCCGCTCATTCTAGTCCCCGCTTTCCGCGGTGGTCAAGCGTCCTGCCCGCGACCAGGCCCCACCCGGGAGCCCGGAACGCCTGTGCTATAGTGCGCCGCCCCGGAGACCACCCCCCGATGATCCCGCTCAGAGACGACAATCCGGCACGCACCGCCCCGGTCGTGACCATCAGCCTGATCGTCGTCAACCTGGCGGTTTCGATTTACACGTTGCTCCTCGCTCCGGAGGTGCGTGACGCATTGACCTACAGAATGGCGGTGATCCCCTCCGAGATCGTCAACCTCGATCCCTTCACCATCAATCAGGCGCTTTACAACGGGATGACGATGTTCACCTCGATGTTCCTGCACGGTGGGCCGCTCCACCTGATCAGCAACATGCTGTATCTCTGGATTTTCGGAAACAATGTCGAGGACACGATGGGGCACGGGCGATTCGCGCTCTTTTACGTTTTATGCGGTCTTAGCGCCACCGTCGCGCAGATTGTGGCGGGACCGGCCTCGACGATCCCGATGATCGGTGCGAGCGGCGCGATCGCCGGGATCCTCGGCGCCTACATCGTCCTGTTCCCGACTGCACGCGTGCTGACCCTGCTGATTCTGGTCGTGATCGTCCGGGTTGTGCGCATTCCGGCGGTGATTCTGCTCGGCGTGTGGCTGCTGATTCAGCTGATCCAGGCCGGGGGGATCGAATCGTCTGGTGTCGCGTGGTTCGCGCATATCGGCGGATTCGCTGCCGGCCTGGCTCTCATCGTTCCGTTCCGCCGAAAAAAGCCCCGCCACCGTCTTTTCTAACGCGAAGGTCAGAGACCGTGGCCGAGCCTTACGAGTGCCTCACGCACTCGATCGCGAAGTATTTCGATGGTGCCGTCGTTGAGGATCTCGACATCAGAGAGGCCAAACGTCGCCTGCAGCTGCTGCCCCGCCTCGGTCGTGGAGTTCTCACGGCGCTCCTTCTCCGCGAACTCGTCGATCGTCGTGCCGTCGCCCAGGCGTCCTCGCCGGAGGGATCTCTCGAATCTCAGCGGCTGGGGGGCATCGATCCCGAGCAGGATGAAGACCGGCAGTCCGCGCAGGACAGCCACCTCGCCCGGGTTACGGATTGAATCGACCACCGCCCGTGTCGTCAGGTGGGACAGGATCGCCTTCGCCAGCGCGCCTGGACCACCCGCCCGGCGCAGCCGCACGCCGGTCGCGATGAGATGATCCCGGGTATGTTCCAGCCCGAGACGGGTCGCTTCGTCGCGCACGACGTCGGAGAGGGAATGAACGGAGAAACCGAAGGAGGTGAGGAATCTGGCGACCTCACCCTTGCCCGAGGCGTTGGGTCCCGTGAGGCCGATGACCTGTCCTTTGTCCGGAACGGTGGGGCCGATTCTCAGTTCTCCTCGGAGGCAGCTTCGTCCGAGGGAGACGCTTCGTTCTCGTTCGCGGGGGTGC
>JAZGDH010000029.1:0-4097 GCA_036477555.1 Acidobacteriota bacterium | reverse complement strand
GTTGGTCGAAGTCGTCGCTTCTGAGGGGATCGAGTCGGGGTTGCAGTATGCCGATTCGCTGACGGATAAAGGGATCGGGCTCTGGCACGTCGACGAATGGGGTTTCTTCGACAGCGCCGGCCGCGATCTCCTCGGGCTGCGCCGGTTCGACGAGGCGGCCGCCCTTTACCGCCATCTCCTGGATCGGGCGCCGGCCCGGCCGGCCGGCTACGAACGGCTGGCGGAGGCGTACGTCGCTCTCGAGAAGTACGCGGAAGCGCATGCGGCCTACGCCAAGGCGCTCGAGCACGCGGCGACTGGGCCGGATGATGTGCGCCGATATCGCTGGAAGGCGGAGTGGATCGACGGATTCCTGAGGCCGCGGGCTCTCCCGGCCGACACGCTCCGGGAATATGCGGGGGCGTACGACGCGCGGCATGTCGAACTGCGCGACGAAGCTCTGCATTACTATCGTGACGACACGGATGATCCGACTTCCCGACGCATGTTTCCGATCTCGAACGATACGTTCATCCTGAAGGATTACGATTTCTTCAGGCTGCGCTTCGAGCGGGGGCCGGACGGCGCCGTCGACCGGGTCACGGGATTGTACGAGGACGGCCGGCAGGACGAAAGCATCCGGGATCCTTCTTAACGGTACATCCTGTGCGGGGCATTGACGCAAATCGAAGATAAGGAAACGATGTTCCGTGACTGCCTGCGCGTGCTTCGCCCCGGGCGAGATGCTGCAGGTCTACTCCCGCGCCCGCATGCCGCTCGGGACGGAATAGAAGCTGGAATGGAGGATCATGCTGATCACGTACGCCGCCATCGGCCTCGTCTCGCTGGGTGTCTCCGCGCTCACGCTTTTTTCCGGCTTCGGGCTGGGAACGCTCCTCATGCCGGTGTTTGCCCTCTTCTTCCCCATGCCGGTGGCGGTCGCCTCGACGGCGGCGGTGCACGGGGCGAACAGCCTGTTCAAGACGGGCCTGCTGCACGCGCACGCGAAGCGACGCCTCCTCGTCATCTTCGGGCTTCCGGCGATCGCCGCCGCATTTATCGGCGCGAGGCTGCTGACGATCCTGTCGGACCGTGCCGTCCTCTTCGCCTGGGCAGTGGGAGTGCGTCGCTTCGAGGTGACTCCGGTGAAGCTGGCGGTGGGGATTCTGATCGTCGGGTTCGACGCCATCGAGCTGGTGCCACGGCTGCGTTCCCTTCGCGCGCCGGCGCGCTGGCTTCCACTGGGGGGCGCCCTGTCCGGGTTCTTCGGCGGGCTGTCGGGACACCAGGGCGCCCTGCGCGCGGCGTTCCTCAGCCCGCTCGGTCTCTCGCCGCACGAATTCGCGGCGACCCAGGCGATCCTCGCCTGCATGGTCGATGCGGCGAGACTCGTCGTGTACGGAACGAGCTTCGCATTCGCGGCATCGGATATTGCGGGGGGTGCCGGGGGCGCCGCGGGCGCGAGGATCGACTGGCCGCTCGTCGGCTTCGCCACGATCTGCGCGTTCGCGGGAGCGCTGGTCGGAAAATGGCTGCTGCCGAAGGTGACCGTCGGCGCGGTGCGCACCCTGACCGGTGCGCTCCTTCTGATCGTGGGCACCGCTCTGGCGGTGGGTGTGGTGTAATCGTCCGGGAGTGGCGCTGGCGGGATGCGCCGGGAGAGCAGTCAGACGATCGGCACGGAGGCCGCCGGGGACGAGAGATGAGCACATTGATGATTCGCGCGATGCATGGTGCGAGATGGACGATGACGGCGACGATCGCCCTGCTCCTGGCCTTTGCCATCCGACCGCCGGCGTGGGCGAGCTACGGCATCTACGTCGGCAAGAACCTCACCGAGGACGGCAGCGTCCTGCTGGGCGGGACCGGCGACGAGGTCTCCAGCCACTGGCTCGAGATCGTACGGCGCGCGCAGCACGAGGAGGGCGAGACGATCCGCGTCGGCGTCGACAGCGCGGCGGCGATCCCCGGGGAGTTCATCGAGATCCCGCAGGCGCGGCGCACGCTGAAGTACCTGACGATGAATTACTCCGACTACATGGGGTTCCCATCGCCACTGACCAACGGCGGACTCAACGAGCGCCACCTCGCGGCCAGGGACATCTGGTCCCCGTCGCGCAAGGAGCTCGTGGAGCGGACGCCGAGGCCGCAGCGTGGCCTGAACTACAGCGATCTGTCGCGCATCGCTATGGAACGCGCAGGGTCGGCCCGCGAGGCTGTCGAAATCGTCGGCAGGCTGATCGACACGTACGGGTACGCGACATACGGAGGCAACTCGCACATTTTCGCCGACGCGAACGAGGGCTGGATCGTGATCGATTTCGCCGGCGGGCAGGGGCTCTGGATCGCCGAGCGCCTCGGGCCTGACGACGTGAGGATGTCGTATCCGGGCTACATCCTGGAGATCCCGGTCGACTTCAAGAGCCACCCGGACTACATGGGCTCGGATAACTTCATCTCGTACGCGATCGAGCAGGACTGGTACGACCCGGAGGCGGGCGAGCCTTTCAGCGTCAACCGGATCTACGGCGACGGCGAGGGGCGCTCGGACGAGGTGCGGATCATCGAGGAGAGACTCCGATGGAAGGGGCCAAAAATAACAGTGCGGGACATGCTCGATGCCGTCCGCGATCCTCTGATCTCGGGTGACACCAACGGCTACGGCCAGGTGGCTCATCTGCGGGCCGGCATGCACCGCGATCTCGGGATGCTCTGGATCGCAGCGACCGGATCGATCACCACGCCGTTCATCCCGTACTGGATCGGCGTCGAAAGCGCGCTCCCCGAGTTCGGCAAGCATCGCTATCTCACCAAGGGCGAGGCGACCCGGTTCGTCACGCCCGACTGGCAGACGCGGGAGGCGAGCCGATTCGCCTACCGCACTTTCAAGCGGCTGATGTACTACACCTGCGACCGCCCCGAAAAATTCCTGCCCGAGGTGACCGAGGCGCTCACGGCGTTCGAGGATCAGAGCCTCATCGACCGGGAGCGGATCGAGTCGACCGCCCGCGCCCTGTACGCGGCCGGTAAAGATGATCTGGCGCGATCCACGCTGACCGACTACACCCACCGGCGCGCCATGGAGGGACTGCGCCTCGGCGAAGCGCTGCTGGCCAGTATCGAAGCGCGGAGCCGCCTGTTGTACGGGGTGCGCGAGCCGGAAGGTGAGTCGATGAGTTCACTCGAGTGGCAGAACCGGACGCACTGTCGAGGGCGCGCGGAAGGCACCGGCAGCGATTGAAGTCACACGCCATTCAGTTCGCGCGAATCGCGGTATCTTCAGGCGCGGAGACGTTTCGCGCTGCCGACCCGCCGCAGAATCGAACCCCCGCGTTTTTCCCGGGCGCGCGCCCAGTGAGGACGCAGCGAGAGGACCCGGCGATAGATCGGACATGATGGAAGGTGGGCGCCCGGAAGGTACCCCAGGCTCATGAGGAACTCGCCGGTGATCTCACCGCCGGTGAATAAGAAGGTCTTCTTGAACAGCTTCACCCACTCGGCGCGGCTGCGGGGGTGGTGAGCGCCGAGCCAGCCGGCGAAGGAACCGTGCGCTTCGCGCAGTGACATGATGCGCCGCGCGTTCTCGATGACCGCGTCGATCTTTTTCCGGTTCCGGATGATGCCGGCATCCCGTAACAGGCGCGCACGCTCCCGCCGGCCGTACCCCGCCACCCGATCAACATCGAAACCGTCGAACGCCTCCCGGAAACGATCCCTCTTCTTCAGAATGGTCAGCCACGACAACCCGGCCTGATTGATCTCCAGCGCCAGGCGCTCGAGCAGCGCCGCATCGTCGCGCCGCGGGAACCCGTACTCATGATCGTGGTACGGTCCGTGCCACGGATGTCCGGGGGCGACGCGGCAATAACTCATCGGAGCCGCCCGTACTTTTTCATCACCACAACCAGACGATCAAGCGGGATCGCGTGCGCCGTGTGACCGTCGCGCCCGACGGTCGTCGTCGCCATCGTCATCGCATTCAGAATCGCCTCCTCGGTCGCCTCCTGGGCGGCCGAGAAGATCGGGCTCAGGTGCACATCGGCGACGACGCGCATCGAGTACTCGCGCTTCTTCGGATAGTGGGGGATCCGGTTGCCGGTGGAGAACGCCAGGAAGAT
>JAZGDH010000289.1:0-2220 GCA_036477555.1 Acidobacteriota bacterium | reverse complement strand
CCCGATTTCCTTGGGCCATGGGGCGTCCCTGCGAGGCACGGGGAGCCGCTGGCGCGCCTGAGGGGATTCGAACCCCTGACCCACGGCTTAGAAGGCCGTTGCTCTATCCCCTGAGCTACAGGCGCATTCCCGCGGACCGGCCTGCGCCCCGGCAACCACCTCCCCAGGACCTTGAATGGGGCCGCATCTTACCACACCCCCTGATCGTCCCGTTTCCGCAAGCGCAGCCTGAACAACCGCTCCGGCCACCGATTACAGATCCGTCGTTGCCCGCCGTTTTGTCCGGAACATAGATTTGGCACAGTCACCGATCTCGTGACCGCTCACGAGTTTGCCCGGGGGATTGAATGGTGGACAGACCTTCCTGGAGACGCGCAGCCCGGGCCACAGGGCTGGCCGCGATCCTGCTTCTCCTCCCCTCGACTCCACCGCCTCTGAGTGACCCCCAATCCCCCCGCATCACGGTCGTTCTCAGCCGGGACATCGCGCCTTACAGACGGGCTCTGGCCGGGTTTCGCAAAGCACTCCGGTCCGCGCATCCGGCGCCGACCATCGAGGTGATCGATCTGGCGGCCAGCGAGTCGGCCTTCGGCGAGATCTCCGCCTCGACATCGCTGCGCAGCTCGAGGCTGATCGTCGCAATCGGCGCGCGCGCCGCACTGGCGATGAAGGGACGGCACGCATCGGTCCCGATCCTGCTCGCCGGCGCATCCGGACCCGAGATCGAAGGGGTCCTGCGCAGCGGGCCCGGCCGGATCTTCGGCGTCGGCCTTCAGATTCCGATCGACAGGCAGTTCGAGACCCTCAAGCAGGTCGTGCCGGCGGCGCGCCGCGTCGGGGTGCTGCACGGACGGGATAACCGGGCCGAGATCAAGCGTGCGCATGCCGCCGCCGGCCGCCACGGCCTGACCCTCGTGCCGGTGGAGATCGCCTCCATCAAGGAGATCCCCGACGCACTGACCGACCTCCTTGGCCGAGTCGACGTGCTCTGGGCCCTCCCCGACGCCACGATTTTCTCGGCCGAGATGGCGCCCTACATCATCCTGCAGACGCTGCGCGAGCGCGTTCCCTTCATGAGTTTCTCTCAGAACTTCGTCAAAGCCGGATCGCTCCTGAGCCTCTATTGCGATCTGGAAGACGTCGGGATGCAGGCGGGCCAGATGGCCCTCCAGGTAATGCGAAACGGCAATGCTCTACCGGCCGGAATGGTTCCCCCGCGGACCGTCCGGCTGGCCTTGAACCTGCGGGTCGCCCATGTGATTGGAGTCACGATACCCGACGTCGTCCGCAAGAGCGCCGACGTCATTTACGAGTGAGGTAGATCCTGAAGTTCAAACGAACCGCCGTCCTGTGCACCATGGCCCTGGGACTCGTCTTCATGCCGACGCGGCTCGCGGCCGAGGGGGCAGCCAACCCTTCACCCGAGGTCACGGCGAGAGGTGAGGAACCGGCGAAGGAGGAGGTGAACGTGGCCTCGCAGGGCACCGGCCGGGGCAACGACGCCCTGGAGTGGATCGAGGATGCCATGTTCAATGAGATCCCCACGGTCATCAGCGCCTCGAGGTACGAGCAGGGGATTAACGAGGCCCCGGCCAGCATCTCGATCGTCACGGCCGATGAGATCCGCATGTTCGGCTACCAGTCCCTCAACGACATCCTGGAATACACGCGCGGCTTGTACGTCTCGGACGACCGCAACTACCGCTACGCGGGCGTGCGCGGGTTCAGCGCCCCGAGTGACTACAACAATCGCATCCTGGTGATGATCAACGGTCACACGACGAATGAAAAGTGGACCGGGGGGAGCTACATCGGGAACGATTTCGGGCTCGATCTCGACCTTGTCGATCGGATCGAGATCGTGCGCGGACCCGCCTCGGCATTGTATGGCTCCAACGCCGTCTTCGCCGTCATCAACGTGATCACGCGCGAACCGGAGGACATGGCGGGCCTCAATATGAAGATCGGGGCCGGCAGCTTCCAGACCGGCATGGCCGGACTGTATTACGGGCGGTCGTTCACCGGGGGCAATGGTTTCGTCGTCGGCGGCACGGGGACGTCGAGCGACGGCCAGGATCTCTTCTTCCCCGAGTTCAACTCCCCCTCCACGAACCTCGGCATGGCCGAAGGCGCCGATGCCGAGTTCTACGGCAATCTGTTCGGCTCCCTGAAGCTCGACAACTGGACCTTCGAAGGGAAGGTGAACCGCCGGAAGAAAGA
>JAZGDH010000288.1:0-8919 GCA_036477555.1 Acidobacteriota bacterium | reverse complement strand
CAGGAGCAGGCTCCCGCCGGCAAGAAGAACCCCGCCCAGAACCAGCATCAGGACCACCGGGCTGCCGGTGGTCGGCATGGCTCGAACAGGCGTCTCCTCCATCGCCGGCTCTTCAATCTCGCTCTCGATCGCAGCAGCCGTCAGGGCGATCGATTCCTCCTCTTCCACAGCCTCCGCGATCGTTTCGGGAGCATCCTCCGGCACGGCGGCGATCCGGGTCACGCCGTGGCTGGCAAGCAGACCCATCGTCTCCGGATCGATCAGCCCGGTGGGGCGCAGGTAATGGTGACGCTGGAAGGTCCGGAGCGCTTCGATCGTCGCCCTGTCTCGATTTCCCGGCTCGAAGGAGCCGGAGCGGAGAAGCTCGTCCGCCACGAGCACCTCCTGTGCGAAACGGATTGCGTCGGGCGAACTGTAAATCGGGCCGGATCGGGTGCTGCGCGCGCCGACCGACGCGGTCGAGATCGTCGTCTGCAGGATGAGGACGACCCCGATCAGCAACGCCGCCGAAATGACTGCCAAACGCCTCGTGGTGCCCATGGTGACCTCCCCGGAAAAATGAAAGATGCGATCAGGCCGGCCGCCCGTCGGGCGCACCGCCATGTCCTATTCTACGCCTATGGAGCCATCCCCTTGCAAGGACAAGGGGTTCGGACTACTGTGGCGCCTTCAGGAGGGGGCAGTGGCACGCATGGGGTTCGGGATCCATCCCGAGGAGGACGACCCGCCTACCGGGGTGATCGAGCTGGCCGATCGGATCGAATCGGATGGCGGCCGAGCTCTCGCCCTCTATCGCGATCCGGTCGGAGATCACTGGCAGATCTTCGCCATGCTCCCCCGCGAGAAGGTGCAGCCGACTCCCTACCAGCGCGATCTCTCGAAAACTCATGCCGAGCGTCTGTTGAAGGTCATCAAGAAACTCGATCGTTTCATCGATCCGGTCGTGGCGGTGCGCGCCGACGGCGTCTACTGGACTCCGAATGGCAACCATCGGCGGCACGCTCTCGAAAAACTGAAGGCGAAGTTCGTCCCGGCGATCGTGATCCCGGAAAGCGACGTGGCGTTTCAAATCCTCGCGCTGAACACGGAGAAGGCTCACAACCTGAAGGAAAAATCGCTCGAGGTGATCCGAATGTATCGCGGCCTGCTGGAGGGCGGCTCGACCAAAGAGGAGGAATCGTACGCCTTCCAGTTCGAGGAGCCCTACTACATCACTCTCGGACTGCTGTATGAGAAAAACGCCCGTTTCGCCGGCGGGGCCTACTCGCCGATCCTTCGCCGGGTCGACAAGTTCCTGAAGGCCCGCCTGAAGCCGGCTTACGCCACACGGGAGGAGCGCGCCGGGCAGGTGGCCGAGGCGGACGTGGCGCTCAAGAAGATCGTCGACGCGCTCAAGCGCCGCGGCCTGAAACATCCGTTCGTCAAGAACTTCGTCCTGGCACGATGCAACCCTCTCACGCGGGCCCGCAAGAGCCTCCCCGGTTTCGATCAGGCGATCGGCCGGCTGATCAAATCGCTGCAAGCCTTCGACGTCCAGAAAGTCCGCCAGGAGGACATCGCCCGTTCGTCGGTGATGGCGCGCGGCTCCTCCTGATCCCACCGGAGCACTTCGACGGGTGACGCTTCCACACGCTCTGATTCTCGCCGGGTTCCTGATCGTTGTGCTGTGGGCACTGAGCGCCGCTCTACTGTTCGCCGCCCTGCGCGCCATCCCCCCCCTCGACCGCATTCTGGCCGCTGAACGGGCGGCCAAGCCGCCGCATGGTGCGCCCACGCCGACTCTCTCGGTCGTGGTGACCGCCCGCGACGAAGCGGACAGGATTGAGACGACTGTCCTTGGCCTGCTTGCACAGCGCTACCCCGATCTGGAGATCGTCGTGGTCGACGATCGCTCGACCGACGGGACCGGCGCGATCCTCGATCGTCTCCGCGAGGAGTTGCCCGCCGGCACTCCACGGCTCGAGGTGATCCACATCGAGACGCTTCCGGCGGGATGGGTCGGCAAGTGCCACGCCTGCCATCTCGGTGCGGGGAGGGCACACGGATCCTGGATCCTGTTCACGGACGGCGACGTCGCGCTCGAGGATCCGGAAATGCTCGTGCGTGTCGTCTCCCACGCCGAGCGACGCCGATTCGACCACGTGGCGGTCTTTCCGGATCTGCGCCCCATGTCCCCCTGGCAGGCCGGACTGGTAGCGGCATTCGGTCAGTTATTCATTCTCGTATCGCGACTCTACGAGATGGAGCGGGACCGACCGCGCGGCGGCGGGGGGATCGGTGCCTTCAATCTGATTCGCCGCAGTGCGTACGATCGGATCGGGGGGCATCGGTTGTTGCGGATGGACCTGGTGGACGACTTCAAACTCGGCATGCTGCTGAAAGAGTCGGGGGCGCGGCAGCGATTCTTCGACGGCGCCGGTCTCGTCCATTGTCCCTGGCACCGGGGGGCGCGCAATGTCGTCCGAGGTCTGGAGAAGAATTTCTTCTCGGGGTTCAACTACTCGCTGATCTACCTGACCGCCGCCACCGGCGCGCTGGCAACGCTCTCATTCGGACCTGCGATCCTGGGCGCAGCCGTCACGGCTCTCACCCGGGACTCGGCGTCTCCCCTGCTGCTTGTGGCGGCCTGGCTTCCGCTCGTGTTTCAGTCGATGTTGATGTTCGCCGGCTATTCTCTCGAGGCGCGGCGATACGGGTACAGCCCGCTTGCCCTGACGATGCTGCATCCGCTTTCGATTGCACTCGTGATCATCGCCGCATGGAACTCTGCGTTCACGACCTTGAGACAGGGCGGCGCCCGCTGGCGGGACACATTTTATCCATTGCGGACTCTTCGTGCGGGGCTGGTGCGGCCGGGCGCCGGTCGAAAGTTTCTCGGTACCTAGCCGGCCTCGATGCCTTGCCGACCTGGAGGCCGGCCGCGCCTCTCTGGCCGCCATCCGGGTTCGCTTGTTCCGCGCGCGGCCGGCCTGCTATCATTCGGCCATGTCATCGAATCCGAGCGCGCCCCGCAATCCCACCCGTCCGGTCCGGATCGGGCGGATCCATATCGGCGGGGGTCACCCGATCGCGGTGCAGAGCATGTGCGCCACGAAGACCTCGGATGTCGAGGCGACCGTGGCCCAGATCCGGGATCTCGAGGAGGCGGGCGCCGACCTCGTGCGGGTCGCCGTCGACAGCAGTCGGGATGCCGAGGCGCTCGCGCGGATCCGCGATCGCGTTTCTGCCAACCTGTCGGTCGACCTGCAGGAGAACTACCGGCTCGCGGCGGACGTGGCGCCGCATGTCGATAAGCTGCGCTACAACCCCGGGCACCTGTACCACCATGAGAAGAATCGGCCGGTTGCCGACAAGGTCGCCTTCCTGGCCGAGGTGGCCGAGCGGCACGACTGCGCCATCCGCATCGGCGTCAACTGCGGTTCGATCGATCCAGCCAGGGCGGGGCGGTACGGGGACGATTCGGTCGCCGAGATGATCGACTCGGCCGAAGAGCATTGCGATCTGCTGGATCGGCTCGGGTTCGAGCGCTATTGCGTTTCGATGAAGGATTCCGATCCGCTGAAGGTGGTCGACGCCAACCGGCGGTTCGCCGATCGGCGCAACGACGTACCCCTTCACCTCGGAGTGACGGAGGCGGGGCTGCTTCCCGACGGCGCGATCAAAACACGGATCGCTTTCGAGCAGCTGATCTCACGCGGCATTGGCGACACGATCCGTGTGTCACTGACGCTGCCCAACGAAAGGAAAGGCGAGGAGATCCGTGTCGGCCGACAGATCCTGAGTGACATCGCCGCCGGCCGCTTCCGCTCGGTGCCCGAGAACCTGGGAGGCAGGCTGAACATCATCTCCTGTCCATCCTGTTCGCGCGTCGAGAATGAAGCGTTCGTGGATCTCGCGGAGCGCGTTCGCGACCTGACGTTATACGCCAAGGATCACGCGATCACGATCGCCGTGATGGGGTGCAGGGTGAATGGCCCGGGCGAGACCGACGATGCCGATCTCGGACTGTGGTGCGCGCCGGCGCACGTCAATCTGAAACGCGGCCCCGAATCGATCGGGAGCTTCCGGTACGACGAGGTGCTCCCGCGATTGATCATTGAAATCGATCGGATCCTGCAGGAGCGGGGCGCGCTTGAAAAGAACTGATCAGAAGACCGGAGCGGCGAGAGCCTTCAGGATGACGGCCGAAGCGTCCTCCACCTCGGCGTGTAACGAGTTGCCGGCCGCGTCCATTGTCACGATTGCCGGGAACTCCCTGACCCGGATATGCCACATCGCCTCCGGCGTCCCCAGATCGAGCAGATCGACACCCTCGACCCCCTCGATGCAGTTCGAGTAGTACTGCGCCGCCCCGCCGATTGCGTTCAGGTAAACAGCGCCGTAGCGTTCGAGCGCCCTGAGTGTCTTGGGGCCCATCCCGCCCTTCCCCATCACTGCCCGAACCCCGTAGCGCGCGATGATGTCGGACTGGTACGGCTCCTCCCGCATCGACGTGGTCGGGCCGGCAGCCGTGATCCGCCAGCGGCCGTTGTCCTTCATGACGACCGGTCCGCAGTGATACAGGATCTGGTCGCGCAGGCTGACCGGCGGATCATGTTTCATCAGGTGATGGTGGACGGCGTCGCGGCCGGTGTAGACCATCCCGGTGATCAGGACGACGTCACCAACCTTGAGCGCGCGCACCTGTTCCTCGGTGATCGGCGGTTTCAGCTCGACCTCCCGTCCGGTGCGCGGGAACCCCTCCCGATTCGACATCGGGGCGACCGGCTTCTCGTCGCGGTACAGCCATCGCCTGATCGCTCCGGTACCGGCATCGAGAACCACACCCAGCCGACGAAACGCCCAGCAGTCGTAGGCGACCGAGACGAAGAACGAGGCCGGTAGACGGTTGATGACCCCCACCTTGCATCCGATCAACGTCACGCCCCCGCCGAACCCCATCGTCCCGATCCCGAGGGTGTTGGCGGCCTTCATGATGTATTCCTCCATGGCGCGCAGCTTCGGATCGGGGCTCACGTCGTCGAGCGTCCGGAAGAGCTGCTGCTTGGCGTGCTCGTAACCGCTCGTCCGGTCGCCGCCGATGCAGGCCCCCACGGCGCCGGCACTGCATCCATGCCCTTGCGCCTGCCAGACGGCATGCAGGAGACACTTCCTGACACCGTCGAGATCGCGGTCGGCCCGGCCAAGGTGCGGCAGTTCGGCCGGCAGCGAGTACTGGATGTTCTTGTTCTCGCAGCCGCCGCCTTTCAGCAGCAGCCTGACCTCGATCTCGTCGTCGTTTGTCCACTGGCTGAAGTGGATGGTCGGCGTGCCGGGACCGAGGTTGTCGCCGCTGTTTTTCCCCGTGACCGAGTCGACGGAGTTCGGGCGGAGCTTCCCGAGTCGGGTCGCCTCGCGAAGCGCCTCCTGGATCCGCTTCTCAACCTCGATCTGGCTGACGCCGACCGGCGTCTTGACGAGGAAGGTCGGCCATCCGGTGTCCTGGCAGATCGGGCCCTTCCCCTCGGCTGCGGTGTCGATGTTGGATGCGATCACATTGAGGGCCTGTTCCGAGCGGCTTCCCTGCCGTTCCGCGCCGAGCGCCGCCGCCATCGCCTGGCGGACGTCGGGTGGCAGGTTCGTCGACGTTTCGACGACCAGATCGAGAAGGCTTGCCTCAAGTTGCTTCATATCGATCATGATACCACTCTCCGTTTCCCCGCGGCGGCCTGCCCGCCCTTCGACCCGGGCAATGCGAATCGCGCGCCGATCCAGGGGGCACGGGGGTGGCTCCCGGATTCTTCATCATTGAAGCATCCCGACCGGGCCCTGTAAACTCTGCCTCATGATTCGATTGCAGAAGGTCGAGCGCGCCTACGGCGTGCACGAGGTTCTGACCGGAGCCGACTGGGCCATCCCGCCACGGTCGCGGATCGGTCTGGTCGGACCGAACGGCTCCGGAAAGACGACGCTGCTGCGCCTGATCGCCGGCCAGGAGGAGCCCGACAGAGGATCGATCGATATCACGCCCGGGATGACGCTCGGATACCTTCCACAGGAAGGCGCCCGCCTCGCGGAAGGGACGGTGCTCGAGGCGGTCCTGTCCCCCTTTGCCGATATCGCCGTCATGGAAGAGCAGTTGTCAAAGATGCACCACGAGATGGCGACGGCAACCGGACGGCGCCTCGAGACTCTCGTCCGGCGATCGGGGGATCTCCAGCACCGTTTCGAGGCGGCCGGCGGTTTCGAACTCGAGACCCAGGCGAAGATCATTCTGGGCGGCCTCGGGTTCGAACCGGAGGATCATGCCCGCCCGCTGCGGGAGTTCTCCGGCGGCTTCCGGATGCGGGCCTCGCTCGGCGCACTGCTGCTGCGCAAGCCCGACTATTTACTGCTGGACGAGCCGACCAACCATCTCGACCTCGAGGCGGTCGCCTGGCTCGAGGGGTTTCTGTCCGACATCCCCTCGGCGATGGTCGTCGTCTCCCACGACCGGATGTTCCTGAACCGGCTCGTCTCGTCGATTGCGGAGGTCGTTCAGAAGCGGGTCCGCGTGTGGGTGGGCGACTACGATCGCTACCGCATCGAGCGCGAGGCGGAGCGGGAGCGGGCCCTCAAGAAAGCAGCCCAGGAGGCGCACCGGATCGGCGAGATTGAGCGCTTCGTCGAACGGTTCCGGTACAAGGCGACGAAGGCCCGCCAGGTGCAGAGCCGCATCAAGATGCTGGAGAAAATGGAGCGCACCGAGGTCATGGCTGAGGAGCGCTCGTGGCGATTCTCGTTCCCGAACGTCCCGAGATCGGCGCAACGCGTCGCGTTACTTTCGGGCGTGCGGAAAGCCTACGGGGAGCGAACCGTTCTCGATCGGCTCGGCCTCGAGATCTGGCGGGGCGATCGAATCGCTCTGGTCGGGCCCAACGGATGCGGAAAGAGTACGCTGCTCCGGCTCATCGCGGGTCGCGATCCGGCCGATGACGGCGCGATCGAGATCGGCGAGAAAGTGATCCTCCACTACTTCGCGCAGCACGTGCTCGAGACCCTGACGCCCGGCCGCACGGTGCTCGACGAGATGCGCGCCTGGAAGCCCGGGCATTCCGACCGGCAGTTCCGATCCCTGCTGGGTATATTTCAGTTCTCCGGCGACGACGTCTTCAAGCGCGTCGAAGTATTGAGCGGTGGAGAGAAGAACCGTCTGGCCCTCGCCCGCCTCACGCTCGATCCGGGGAATTTCCTGCTGCTCGACGAGCCGACCAACCACCTCGACCTGCCGACCCGGGAGGCGCTGGAGGACGCGCTGGCCGCGTTCGCCGGATCGCTCCTGTTCGTGTCGCACGATCGGTACTTCATCAACAAGGTCGCGTCACGGGTCGCGGCATTCGGGGACGGGCGGCTGACGCTCTACGACGGAGGATATGACGACTATCTCGCCGCCTCGGGAAGGACCGGCGGTAAAACTCCTGACTCGCGGGCGGATGTCAGAACGGGCATGGCGCGGGAATCCCGGAAGCCCGCCGCGGCGACACCGATTCTTGACCCGACCCCTCCTCCGCAGCCGAAGGGGAGGATGCGGAGGAGGGAGGAGGCCGAAACACGCAACCGGCGCAGCCGGAACCTGAAGAGACATCGCGAGCGAATCGCCGGACTCGAGACAGCGATCGTCCCGCTCGAGACGCGCCTGAAGGAGATCGGGGTCTCGATGTCCTCCAGCGGCACCTACAAGGAACCGGGGCTCGCGCAGCGCCTCGGCGAGGAAAAGAAATCGATCGAGATCGAACTGGCACACCTTTACGACGAGTGGGACGACGCCACCTCCGACCTGCAGGAAGCCGAAGCGGCCTTGAATTGAAATCGGCGACCCGACGCAACGCCCGGACGGGCTCCTAGCCGGCTCCATCCGGGGCGACCTGGATCGGCAGGGTCACGTCCTGCCGCCGGTAGAGACAGGTGCCTCGCACGTCCTCGCAGACGTAATAGAGAGCGTAGGCGGGGATCCGAGCCAACCCCGGGCTCGATCCGGGGGGAATCCTGATTTCGAACTCGACCTTCCGAACCTCCTGACTGACCGCGCTGCGCGGGTTCGGTGTGGTCAGGCGACGGGCGTCCGCCTCCCAGCCGGGAGGCAGATCGAGCCACAGAATCAGATCATCAACCTCGTTGTTCCAGTGCGCCTTTTCTTCGGCGTTCGGCGTGAAGGTGACGTGAACACGCGCCGAGTCGCCCGGGCCGATGCGAGGCGGGACGACAACCGCATGCACATGAATGAAGCCCCCCGGGTCACGATGGATCCGTCCGCCGGGGTCAGGCTCCTTCTCGTCCCGCCCGCTCCGCCCGAACGATTCGATCGGATAGGCGAACTCCGCGCCGCCCGGTTCGACGCTCAAGGGTGACGGACGCTCTCCGCGCGCATGGATCTCCTCGCGCGCGGTTCTCACCCAGTCGTAAAACGAGTACGGCTTGTCGAGCCTCGGTCCGTACTGCTGGATCCGTCTCCGCCAGATGTAGTTGTTCGGATCGAGCTCGAGCGCGCGGGACCATCCTGCGACGGCTCTCTCGAAGTCGTCCGGGCGCCGGCGCGCAGAATCGAAGCGCCGACGGTGGGCGACGCCCCGATGGAAATGCGCAATCGCATCGTCCGGCGCGCTGTCGAGAACCTTTCCGTACGCCTCGATCGCCTGGTCCAGCCTGCGGGTTCCTCCCCAGAGGACGAGGGCGTCCGCATACTCGAGCCGTTCGGTGGGGCCACCCTGCCGGGCCGCGTCCCGCAGGGGTCTCAAGCGGGGCGCAGACGGGGTCGTCATCTTCCTGCCGGCGGAGCCGGTCGATCCTGGATGATCCTCCAGGGCGGGAGCCTGCTGCATGAGCGCGACCACTTCATCGATCTCGGGGTTTATCGCCTGAACGATCCCGCTCTCATCCAGAAACAGTGTGATCGGAACGTAG
>JAZGDH010000287.1:0-7708 GCA_036477555.1 Acidobacteriota bacterium | reverse complement strand
CTCGAGCGCGAGGGGCCGGTCGACTGCAGCAATCTGATGATCGTGTGCGGTGAGTGCAACCGTCCGTCCCGGATTGGCAACAAGAGGCTGGAAGACGGCCGGAAGATCAGGGTCTGCCGTGCGTGCGGCGGCGCTCTCGACAAATCATAGGAACGACCATGGCGCAGCAGGCACAGGCCAGAGCGACGACGGGACAGCCGCCCCCCCGCCTGAAACAGGCGTACCGGGAGGAAGTGGTGCGCCAGATGATGGAACGATTCGGCTACCAGAACCCGATGGCCGTTCCGCGCCTGCACAAGATCATCGTCAACATGGGGGTTGGTGAGGCGGCCGAAAACATCAAGATTCTCGACGCGGCCTCCGATCAACTGGCGGCGATTACCGGACAGAAGCCGGTCATGCGCAGAGCGCGCAAATCGATCGCCAACTTCAAGATCCGCCAGGGGATGCCGATCGGCTGCTCCGTGACATTGCGCGGCGATCGTATGTACGAATTCTTCGATCGTCTCATTTCAGTCACGCTGCCGCGCGTGCGCGACTTCCGGGGGTTGTCGACCCGCTCCTTCGACGGGCGGGGGAATTACACCCTCGGCATGAAAGACCAGCTCGTCTTTCTCGAGATTAACTACCAGAAGATCGACAAGATACGAGGCATGAACATCACGATGGTCACGACCGCCGGAACCGACGAGGAGTGCAGGAACCTCCTGACCCTTCTCGGCATGCCGTTCAGGCGGGATTGAGGGAACGGGAACGATGGCGACCAAGGCCTGGATAGCGGCGAGCAAGAAAAAGCCGAAGTTTGAGACGCGTCACCGGAACCGGTGCAGGCGCTGCGGACGTCCGCGCGCATACCTGCGCAAGTTCGCGATGTGCCGCATCTGCTTCCGGAATCTCGCGCTTCAGGGCGAGATTCCGGGCGTCACCAAGTCGAGCTGGTAGGGACGCCGGCGCGGAGAGGGACGAAGAGCCATGAATGATCCGATCGCGGATTTACTCACACGCATCCGGAATGCGGTTCAGGCGGGACACACACGTCTCGACGTGCCGCACTCGAAAATGAAGCTGGGGATGGCCGAGATCCTCAAGCGGGAAGGGTACATTTTGAATGTCGAGCCGGTTCAGAAGGGCGGCTTCCCGGCAATCCGGATCACACTCCGCTACGACAATGAGGGACAGCCCATGATCTCGGGGATCACCATGGTGAGCCGTCCCGGTAAGCGCGTCTATTCGGGGCATGGAGAAATTCCGAAGGTGCTCGGGGGGATCGGACTGAACATCATCTCGACCTCACGCGGCCTGATGACCGGACGCGAAGCCCGCAAGTCGCGGGTCGGTGGCGAGATCGTCTGTAACGTGTGGTGAGGAGGAAGGTATGTCGCGGGTAGGCAGGCTTCCGATTGCGATTCCGAACGGCGTGAACGTCACGATTGATGGATCGCGCATCGTGGTGGAGAAGGGGAAGGTGGCGATCCAGAATCCCCTTCCTGACGGGATCACCTGCGCACTCAAGGACAACGTGGCAACGTTCGCCCGCAGGAACGACACGCGCCAGCTGCGCGCTCTGCACGGGTTGACGCGCGCGCTCGTCGCCAACGCAGTGAAAGGCGTCAGCGAGGGATTCAAGCGCGATCTGGAAATCATCGGGATCGGCTATCGCGCGCAGGTGCAGGGGAGCGATCTGCAGCTGGCGCTCGGGTTCTCCCATCCGGTGGTGTACGCGATCCCGGAGGGGATCGAGGTCAAGGTCGAGAAACAGACGCGTCTCACCGTGAGCGGGGCCGATCGCCAGAAGGTCGGGCAGGTGGCTGCGGACATTCGCGGGCTGCGGCCCCCGGAGCCCTATAAGGGGAAGGGGATCCGCTACAGCGGTGAGGTGATTCGCAAGAAGGCGGGTAAGACCGCCAAGGCCGGGGCATAAACGTATGGTCAATGAGCACAATCGGGAACGGGCGCTGGAGAAGCGACACGCGCGGGTCAGATCGCGGGTGAAAGGAACGGCGGCCCGGCCGCGCCTGTGTGTTCACCGCAGCGTCCGACACATCTCGGTGCAGGCGATTGATGATGCGGCCGGGGTGACGCTGGCCTCCGCTTCGAGCAGGGAATTCACCAAGAAGGGTCAAAAGGCGACGGGGAACGTCGGGACCGCGCAGACCATCGGAACACTCATCGCCGAGCGGCTCAAAGAAAAGGGATTTGCGAAAGTGGTTTTCGATCGCGGTGGGTATCTCTACCACGGCCGCGTCAAGGCGGTCGCGGACGCGGCGCGCACCGCGGGCCTCAAGTTCTGATAGCCGCATCGCGCGGTCATCGCGCAGAGGAATGGCGTGGCAAAGATTAAGTCGGACATTCTGGAGCTGAAGGATCAGGTCGTCCATATCAACCGCGTGACGAAGGTCGTCAAGGGCGGCAAGAACTTCCGGTTCACGGCGCTGGTGGTGGTTGGGGACGGACGCGGCCACGTCGGCTTCGGCAACGGCAAGGCGAAGGAAGTTCCCTCGGCGATCGCCAAGGGAGTCGATCGCGCCAAGCGGAACCTGATGCGGGTCCCGTTGAAAGGCGCGACGATCCCTCACACTGTGATCGGGGTCTTCGGCGCCGGCCGGGTCCTTCTGAAGCCGGCATCGCCGGGCACGGGGGTCATCGCGGGTGGAGTCGTGCGAGCGGTGATCGAATCGGCCGGCATCCAGGACATTCTGACCAAATCGCTCGGGACGACGAACCCGCAAAACGTCGTGAAAGCGACGTTCAACGGACTGGCGAAGCTCAAGGATCCCGAGGCCGAGCTCCGGAGACGCAAGCTGCCGGAAGAGGTGGTCCGTGACTAGCGAGCGCACAAAGACGCCCGGCCGCAAGTCGGCGGCCGGGGGAAAAAGGCCGGCGAAGAGCACGCCGACGGCGCGTGCTGCGCAGCCGCGCAAGCCGGCCCCGGCGACCCCCGCGACCCCGGTAACCGCGGCGGTGCCTGCGTCCCGCGCGAAGGCGGGTGGCGGAGGGCGCTTGATCATCGAGCAATACGTCAGTGGCATCGGCTATATGGTGCGGCAGAAGAGAATCTTGCGGGCCCTTGGCCTGCGCCACCCGCATCATCGCGTGGAGAGGCCCGATAACCCGGCAGTCCGGGGGATGGTGCAGGCGATCAGGCATCTGGTAAGGATCGTGGAGTCCTGATATGGCAAAAAAACTCAGCCTGTCCACTCTGTCACCGGCTCCCGGAGCGCGGCGCAAGCCGAAACGGATCGGCCGCGGCCCCGGCTCGGGACACGGCAAGACGGCGACCCGCGGTCACAAAGGACAGCGCTCGCGGTCGGGGCGGAAGCAGTACTTCGGCTTCGAAGGTGGCCAGATGCCGCTGCATCGCCGCATCCCGAAGCGCGGGTTCACTAACATTTTCCGCCGGGAATTCGCCGTCGTGAACGTGGGTGACCTGGCGAACCTCGAAGGTGAAATCACTCCGGAAGTCTTGCAGCGCGAAGGGTACGTGCGCCGGATGAAGGACGGAATCAAGGTTCTCGGCTCCGGCGAGCTGAGCAAGGCGATCGTCGTGAAGGCTCATCGATTCAGCCGCTCGGCGATGGACAAGATCAGCAAGGCCGGCGGGCGAGCCGAGATCATCGACGCGAGGGCCGGCCGGCGGGTACCCGAGAACGCATGATCGACGCAATCAAGAACGTTTTCAGCATCCCCGACCTGAGAAGGCGGGTCATCTTTACCTTCCTCGTGCTCACGGTGTACCGTGTGGGCGGGCACATCCCCGTGCCGGGGATCAACTTTCACGCGCTGGAGTCGTTCTTCCGCCAGCAGGGCGGCGGGCTGCTCGGATTTCTCGACCTGTTCTCGGGAGGGAATCTGAGCCGCCTGACGATCTTCGCGCTCGGAATCATGCCGTACATCTCGGCCTCGATCATCCTGCAGCTTCTCACGGTGGTCTGGCCCTACCTCGAGAAGCTCTCCAAGGAGGGGGAGGTCGGGCGCAAGAAGATCACGCAGTACACGCGTTACGGAACGGTCGTGCTCTCGGTCATCCAGTCGTTCGGAATCGGTGTGTGGCTGGAGAGCATGGGAGCCGGGGGCGCCGCGGGCGGCGTCGTCAGCGATCCTGGGTGGCCATTTCGCCTGATGACCGTCCTGACCCTGACCACCGGCACGGCGTTCATCATGTGGATCGGCGAACAGATCACCGAACGCGGAATCGGCAACGGCATCTCCCTCATCATCTTCGCCGGAATTGTGTCCGGACTTCCGTCGGCCATCATTTCGCTCTATCAGGATATGGTGACGGGCAGCCTGAACATTCTGACCGTTATTGTGCTGCTGGTCGCGATGGTCGCGATCATAGGTGTGATCGTGTGGGTCGAGAGAGCTCAGAGACGGATCCCTGTACAGTATGCGCGCCGGGTGGTCGGCCGCCGGATGTACGGGGGAATGCAGACGCACATGCCGTTGCGGCTCAACACCGGCGGCGTCATTCCGGTCATCTTCGCGTCCTCCCTCCTGGCCTTCCCGCTGACCATCATGCAGTGGCTCGGCCTGCAGGACAAACCGGGGTGGGATACTCTCTACAGACAGATTGACTACAGCATGCCGCTGAATTACCTGCTCTATTTCTTCTCCATCGTCTTCTTCTGCTATTTCTATGTTTCAATCATCTTCAACCCGATGGATGTCGCGGACAACATGAAGAAATTCGGTGGATTCATTCCCGGGATCCGACCGGGCCGCCGGACGGCCGAATACCTGGACAACATCCTGACCCGCCTGACCTTCGTCGGTGCAATCTACCTGGGACTGATCGCCTTGCTGCCCCAGGTTCTGATCAGTGGTCTGAATGTGCAGGCACTGCCCTGGATTGGCCCGACCGTCGATCGGATCATTCCGGACTTCCTGACCCAGGGACTGGGACTGAAGTTCTTCTTCGGCGGCACATCACTGCTGATCGTCGTCGGCGTGGCGATGGACACGATTCAGCAGGTGGAGTCGCAGCTGATCATGCGGCACTATGACGGGTTTCTCAAGAGTGGGAGGATCCGCGGGCGGCGCGGTTGATCGATGGTCGCTCCGGAGGAAAGGGGCCTTCGGCTGGTGCTGTTCGGGGCGCCCGGCGTGGGAAAGGGGACGCAGGCTGTCGAGATTCGAAGGCGGTCGGGGATCGCGCACATCTCGACCGGCGACATGTTGAGGGCCGCGATCAAGGAAGGGACGCCGGCCGGGCTCAAGGCCCGCTCCATCGTCGAGCAGGGCGGATTGGTCCCGGATGAAGTCGTGGGCGACCTGATCGAAGAGAGGCTCGACCGTCCCGATACAAAGGCCGGGTTTCTCCTGGACGGTTTTCCCCGGACGGTGCGGCAGGCGGACAGGTTGGACACGATTCTGAAGGGCAGGGGTCAGGTGCTGGATCGGGTGATCAATATCGATGTTCCGGAAGAGGAAATCATCGTCCGGCTGGCGGGCCGGCGTACTTGTGCAGCCTGCGGCAGGACGTTTCATGTGAGGTTCACTCCTCCGCGCGAAGACGGGATCTGCGACGGCTGTGGTTCGCAGCTGGTGCAGCGGGCCGACGACACGGAGGCGGCGATCGAAAGACGTCTGAGGACCTACGCCGCCGAGACGGCGCCTCTCCTCGATCGTTACGGCGACGCCGGCGTTCTGCTGAAGGTCGACGGCACCGGGCGGCCGGAGGTTGTGTACGCCAGGATCGTGGCCGCGTTGCCTGGGCTGGCAGCATGATTGTCTATAAATCGCGGGACGAGATTCAGACCATGGATCGCTGCAATCGGATCGTCATCCAGGTGCTCTCCGAGCTGGCCCGTCAGGTCCGTCCGGGGGTCACCACCCTCGATCTCGATCGGACGGCCGAGCGGATGTGCGAGGAGGCGGGGGTCAAGCCGGCCTTCAAGGGGTACCGTGGGTTTCCCAGGGTGCTGTGCGCCTCGGTCAACGAAGAAGTCGTTCACGGTATCCCGTCGGACGGGAAGGTTCTGGCCGAGGGGGACATCGTCGGGCTCGACTTCGGGGTCGTTCTCGATGGATACTTCGGTGACTCGGCGGTCACGGTGCCGGTGGGGCGGATCTCTGCCGATGCCGGGAGGCTTCTGCGTGTGACGCAGGCGTCGATGATGGCGGGGATCGAAGCAGCCCGGCCCGGGAACCGGCTATCCGACATTTCGGCGTCGGTGCAGCAGCGGGTCGAATCGGATGGTTTTTCGATTGTGCGGGAGTTCGTCGGTCACGGGATCGGCACCGCGCTGCACGAGGATCCACAGGTCCCGAATTATGGCGATCCGGGAGCCGGTCCGATCCTGAAGGAGGGGCTGGTTCTGGCAATCGAGCCGATGGTGAATTGCGGAGAGCCCGCCGTTCGCGTCCACTCCGACGGGTGGACGGCGTCGACGGTCGATGGCTCACTGTCGGCCCATTTCGAGCGCTCCGTGGCGATCACGGCCAACGGGCCGTTCGTGCTCGGCGGCGAGCTGGAGGCTTAGCGGGTGCCCAAGGATGACGCAATACAGGTCGAGGCGACGGTCGTCGAACCGTTGCCGAACGCGATGTTCAAGGTGCAGCTCGACAACGAGCACAAGGTTCTGGCCCATATCTCGGGAAAGATGCGGAAACACTTCATCCGCATCCTGAGAGGTGACCGGGTCCTGGTGGAGTTGTCCCCGTATGACCTGTCGCGAGGACGTATTGTCTACCGCTACAAGTGAGGCGGCGTTCGGAGGAATGGGATCGTGAAGGTGAGAGCATCGGTCAAGAAAATGTGTGACAAGTGCAAGGTGATCAAGCGGCGCGGGGTGATCCGGGTTCTTTGCGTGAACCCCAAGCACAAGCAGCGCCAGGGATAGGAGGTTCGTCGTGGCCCGCATTTCCGGTATCGATCTGCCGCAGAACAAGCGAATCGAGATCGCGTTGACCTATATCTACGGAATCGGGCGGTCGCGCAGCAATCGAATTCTCGAGAAGGTGACCGTCAGTAAGGATATGAAGGTTAAGGATCTCTCTGAGGACGAGGTGCGGCGCATCCGGAACGTCATCCAGGAGGAAGGCCAGGTCGAGGGGGACCTCCGCAAGAATACTCAGATGGACATCAAGCGGCTGATCGATATCGGCAGCTACAGAGGCCTGCGGCACCGACGCAACCTGCCGGCGCGCGGCCAGAGGACGCACACAAACGCCCGCACCCGCAAGGGACCGCGCAAGACCGTCGCCGGTAAGAAGAAGGCCCCGGTGGGCAAGAAGGGCTAGTCCGGACTGCGGGCTGACGCTCGAGAGGGAAACGAGGACACGATGGCAGACGAGAAGGAAGAGAAGGGCGCCGCGGCGGAGAGTGATGCCGCGGAAAAGCCCGTGAAGGACGACAAGACGGACAAAGCGCCGGCCAGCGCCGCGCCGGCCGAGGGCGCGCCCGAAACGAAAGCGGCGTCGGTCGGGAAAAAGCCGGCCGTGAAGGCGGCGGCCGCCGAGGCGGCGGGCTCCGCGGCAAAGCCAGCCAGGGCGGAGAAAGCCCCGGTGGAGCAGGCTCCAAAGGAAAAAGCTGCGAAGGAATCAAACATTCAAGCAGAGGCCGGTGAGGCTGCGGCGCCGGCGCGCGCGGGGGGAAAGAGGAAGGACAAGAAGAACATCCCCTTTGCCATCGCAAATATCCACGCGACATTCAACAACACCGTGATCACTATCAGCGATCAGGCGGGTAACGTGCTGGCGTGGTCTT
>JAZGDH010000286.1:0-4051 GCA_036477555.1 Acidobacteriota bacterium | reverse complement strand
CACAGCGAGGAAAGACGCGGAGAGGAGGACCGGCGTGAAAAATCCGCAACTGATTGTCGTCGGTGGTGGGGTCGGTGGCGCGGCCGTGGCGTTGCGCGCCGCCCAGTACGATCTCCAGACCGTCTGGATCCTCGGAGACCGCGAAACCCACAGGGCGAGCCGCGCTGCCTACGTGATGAACATCGACAACATGATCGGGATCCACCCCGCGATCGTGCAGGGGAAAGCGGCCGAGATGCTGCGCGCCGACGCGCCCGATGCCGCGACGAAGGTCGAGGACGCGCATATGCACATCTCGACACAGGATCTAATCGACAACGCGCGCGCCCGCATCACGTCCGAGTATTCGGAACATGTCCGGCAGGTGGAGGACCGGGTCGACTCTGTGCATCCGACCGATGGCCGGTTTCGTGTCACGACCGCGAAGGGGGAGACCCTGGAAGCTGCGAGCGTCGTCCTCTCGACCGGCGTCATGGACCGACAGCCGGTGATCCACAGGAAACGGGGTGACAGAGATCTGTCGGGAATCCAGTGGGTCTTCCCGTACGCCAACCACGAGGCGCTTCTTTACTGCATCCGGTGCGAGGGACACCTGACGCGTGGCCGGCGTGTCGCCGTGATCGGCTCGGGGATCGAGGCCGCGGAGGTGGCTCTGATGATCCGCGAGCGTTACGACTCGGACGTGGTGCTGCTGACGGCGGGCGAGACGCAGACCTGGAACGAGGAGAGGAACCGCCTCCTCGAGCTCGAAGGGGTGACGGTTCATCACGGGAAGCTGGTCGACATCCACGGCGGGGATCGCGGCGCCGCCCTGCGCGGCTTCACGCTCGAGGGGGGCGAGGATGTCGATGTGGAATTCGCGTTCGTCTCGATGGGACTGCACCGGGTCTACAACGACCTGGCCCGCGCTGTCGGCGCCGAACTCGAGGCCACCGACGCGCCGATCGAGGTGCGCCACGTCCTGGTCGATCGCAACGGCGAGACCAGCGTGCCCGGCCTCTTCGCTGTCGGCGACATGACCCGCCGCCGCGACGAGCCGGTGATGAAGCAGATCTACACGGTGCAGGAATACGCCGTGCGCGCGGTCGACACCATCGATCGCCGCCGCCGCCGCGCCTATCGCAAATCGCTCCTGGCGGAGGAGACGGAGCGCTAGAGAGCGTCGCGGCCGACCAGACGCGGGTCGCGTTCCAGACCCGCTGGGGGGGCGCTGCTGCGGGCGGCGCCCCGGTCCTCGCGGCCCGGCCTTTACACCGGGGACAGGTTTTTACGATTCGAAACGGGACATTTATAGCGGTTGGGTGTACATTCCCGACCGATCGAGGGGTCGTCTGGAGAGAAGTGTGATGACGCTGAAACGTAGATCGAGGATCGGGAAGTCGGGAGCCGCTCTGGTGGCTGTCGCCGTTCTGGTCGCCCTCGCATCGTTTCCGGCCGGGGCCGGGGAATCCAACTCGGAAAAGAAGAAGTGCACCTACGCGGTCGAGGAGTGCCTGGCCTATATGGCCAAGAAGATGCGAACCTCCGGGTTCGTCGGTGTCGAGCTGGACGTCGACGAGGAGACCGGGACCTACACCGTTCTGGGGATCATCGCCGACACGCCGGCGGAAGAGGCCGGTATCCAGCCAGGCGACGTGCTGTACGCGTTGAACGGCGTGCGGATCATCAAGGAAAATCAGGAAGAGCTGAAGAAGAAGCATATGGGCTGGAAACCGGGGCAGTCGGTCACCTACACCATCCGCCGCGACGGCCAGGATCGCGAGATCACCCTGACGCTGGCGCCGATGCCGGCCGATGTCATGGCCCGCTGGATCGGCATCCACATGCTCGAACACGCCGATGAAGTGTCGGCGCCCGAGGAGTAATCGCCACTCCGGTTCTCGCCACCCCGCTCCTCACCCTCAGTCCCAGATCGCCACTTCGAATCGGCCGCTCAAGTCGGCCGCCCCGCGAGTCGCTAGAGAAGCGCCCGAGTGACGCGCGCGAGACCACGGTCGAGCCGAGCGAGAAGCTCGTCCAGCTCAGCCACCGTGACGTTGAACGGCGGTGCGATCAGGAAATGATCCCCGTCCTTCCCCTGGCGGCTGCCGGAGCCGGGGTAAATGACGAGCCCCTCGTTGAGGCAGGCCTCGTAGAGTCGGCGGGCGACCTTCAGTGACGCGGTGAATGGCTCGCGGCTCTTGCGATCGCGGACGATCTCGATGCCCCACAACAGCCCGACTCCGCGGATATCGCCGACTATCCGGTGGCGGCGCAGTGCGGCGATTTTCTTCTCGAGCGTGCGGCCAATCCGAGCCGCCCGGGCGATCAGGCGGTTCTTCTCGATGTAGTCGAGCACCGCGCTCCCGACGGCGGCCGACAGCGGGTTGGCGCTGTAGGTGAAGCCGTGCTCGAAGTAGCCGTGTCCGGCGCGCAGGGCGGCGGCGACGTGGCCGCGCGCGATCACGGCGCCGAGCGGCGCGTACCCGGCCGACAATCCCTTCCCGGTGACGATCAGATCGGGCACCACCTTCCAGTGATCAATCCCGAAATTCTTGCCGGTGCGACCAATGCCGGTCATCACCTCGTCGGCGATCATCAGGATGTCGTACTTCGAGCAGATCTCGCGTGCTCGCCGCCAGTAACCGTCGACGGCCGCGACGGCGCCGAGTGTCGCACCGACGATCGGCTCGGCGATGAACGCGGCGATGGTGTCGGGTCCGTTCTGCAGTATGGCCGACTCGAGATCCTCGACGCAGGCCGTCTCGCAGGAGGGGAATTTCAAGTCATAGGGGCAGCGGTAGCAGTAACACGGCGCAATGTGCGGCATGTCGGCGAACATCGGCAGATAGAACGCGCGACGGGCGACGTTGCCGGTGAGCGCCAGCGCGCCCATCGAGCTGCCGTGATACGACTGCCACCGCGAGATGATCTTCGTGCGGCCGGGCCGTCCGGAGTCGATCTGGAACTGCCGGGCGATCTTGATCGCCGTCTCGATCGCCTCGCTGCCGCCCGAGACGAGATAAACGCGGCCCGACTCCTTGAAGTCACCCGGGCAGAGGGCGGCGATGCGTGAAGCGAGCTCCATCGTCTCGTGCGTCACGAAATGCGAGGAGTGGGCGAACGCCAGGCGCTTCGCCTGGCGCGTCATGACGTCGGCGATTTCACCGACACCGTGACCGATCGAGGAAACGACGGCGCCACCACAGCCGTCGAGATAGGTCTTCCCCTCGCTGTCGTGGATCCAGATCCCGCTTGCCTTGACGGCGACCGGGTAGCGGGCGGTGAAGCTGCGCGGGAACAGGTGCTTCCCTTCCGACTCCGCGGCGGCCTCCGGAGGTGATCCGCTGCCCTGACTCTGCTTCCGGGCCATCGCTCTGGCCGGGCGCATCCGCGGTCTGGGAGGACCCTGTTCGGGCGCCCGCAGGAAGTACTCGTCCTCCTCGTGCGGCTCCGGGTCTTCCTCTTCCTCCGGATCGTCCAGCAGCATCCCGAGCTGCTCGGCCTCCTCGAGCACGTCACCGACGACATCGTCGGGAGCCGCGGACGCCACGGCATCCTGCGCGCCGGAGCGGGTCCGAGTATCGGTGTGGGTCCCGGCGCCGGCCGATTTGAGGGGCCGGCGCGATCGCACCGTGCGGCGCCGGGTCAGCTTGCGGCCTTTGGTTTTCGGTCGGGAGCGGCGGGAGGCGGATCGCTTCACGTCATCCCGCCTTCGATTTCAGGAAGATCCCCTGGGGATCGAGTTCTTCGCGAATGATTCGGATCTCCTCCACACTGGGTGGGGGCGTCTCGGTGAGATCCTTCGCGACCTTGAGGGTCCAGCCGACGTTTTCGCGAACTTTCGCCTCGGTCAGTCCGGGGTGAATCGAGGTCAGCACCATCTCGCGTGTCTCGTCGTCGAAACGGTACACGCCCATGTCGGTAATCGTGAGCACCGGGCCACCCTTGAGCCCCAGCTTCTCGCGCTCACGGCCGCCGCCGAGATACCCGGGGCTGGTGATGAAGTCGACCCGCTCGGGAAAGTTCCGTTTCGAGTTACCGATCACGATGACCACCTTCTTCGCGAGCG
>JAZGDH010000285.1:0-3344 GCA_036477555.1 Acidobacteriota bacterium | reverse complement strand
GCGGCCCTGTACGGCGCCAAGGAGCGCGGCAAGAACCGCGTCTTCCTGTTCGGAGAGAACCGCCGTTCGTACCGGCGGATCAGCGCCGCCCTGAACGGACGCTACTGCGTTGTCGCGGCCGAGTATCATCCGCTGAAGACGCTGAACCTCGGCGAAGCGGGCATCCTGTTCACGGTGGAGCAGAAGCTCCCGGTCGGCTCCCTCATCGACATCAACCTCGACATCCCCGGGTCCAACCGCTCGATCGTCACATCGGGCCGCGTCATCCGCGTCGAGGATAAGGGGGATGGGGTGTTCGAGGCCGCAATCCGGATCATCGAGATCGGGGCGAGGGATCAGATCCGGCTCGCGTCCTACCTGAGAAAACAGGGGTCATGCGTGGAAGCGGCGCCGTCGCAGGGCGCGCCGAAACCGGCGGCGGAGAAGACCCGCCGGCGGACCCGGCGCCGCGGCTGACCAGGCCTCGCGGCTGTCCCGGCGCCGGGGGCTACCGCCGGCTCTTTCAGGCCTCCCAGACCACAGGAAAGTTCGGCCGATCCATCGGCTGCCCGGGCTCGAGATTGAGACCATCGAACGGCGGCGAGGTCCTGCCGGGGCGCCGGGCGAACACCGCATCGTCGCCGAGCCAGCGGGTCGAGAACGCCCGCCTGCGGGTTTTCAGGTGCTGCGTCCCCGGCGCGCCGTGCAGCATCCGCATGTGGAAGACGATGCAGTCGCCGGGATCCAGATCCCAGGACAGGATGCGATAGGCGTCACGATTCGCCTCGATGTCGGGGATCGGCTGGTACTCATCGCTCGGGTAGTCGTAGTACTCGTGGCTGATGAACTTGCGCGGGAGGAACATCTTCCCCCAGCGATGCGACCCGGCGATGAACTCGACGCAGCCGGTTCGGGGCACCGGATCGAGCGGCAGCCAGACGCTGCACAGCTTCTCTCCATCGACGCAGTAGTAGGGCAGGTCCTGATGCCACGGCGTGATCTCGAGCGTACCGGGCTCCTTGACCAGGACATGCTCGTGGAACAGGCGCACCCGCTTCGATCCGGTCAGCCGCCCGGCGATCGCGCCGGCCGGCGAGTTGAGAACGAACTCGCGGTATTCCTCGATCCGTTCCCAGTTACAGTAATCGTCGCGGAAATCGCCTGGAGCGCCGGCCGGTGTATAGCGGACCCCGTCCGGACCTGGATCGGCCAAGTTGCTCTCAATCCCCCGCGCCAGTGAATCAAACCAGCGCCGCTCGAACAGGCCGCGCAGACAGACCGCACCGTCGCGCGCGAATGCCTCGATCTCCTCGTCCTTCACCAGCTTTGCGAAATCGATCCCGCTCATCCGGTTCGCCCCCAGAACAGCTCGCGAACCAGATCACTGTTGAGGATATCCGGCTCGGTCCCGTAGCAGAGGACGGCGACCAGACGCGGCCGCTCCCCCTTGATTTCAGTGACCCGGTGAATCGACCGCCGGCCACCGAATATCGAGAGCGTACCCGGCTCGAACTCCAGCCGCCGGACTTCCTCAACCCGGCCGTCGAGAACACGGCCCACCGCGTCGTGGTCCTCCCCCTCGGCCGGACGGATCCACGGCACGCATTCGAAGTGACCACCTCGATCGGCCGCCTGCAGCATGATCGTCGTCGTGAACTCGCTCTCGTCGAAGTGCCAGGCGTGCGCACCGCCGTCGGTGAAGACGTTGATCGAGAGGGCGCCGAGCGGATCGGCCAGGCGGTAGAAGGCCCCTTTCTCGAGGACCGCACCGATGAACCGGACCAGCGGGTCCCAGGCGTACAACCGGCACAGCAACCCGTCCTGCGGCAGGCGATCGTGGGCCACCGAGCCGACCCGGGTGCGGAGCAGGCGGCGGCGGGGATCCTCTTCCGGGAAGGACGGATCGTCGGGGATCAGGTAAGCATTGTGGGTCCGCGAACAGAACCAGGCGCTCGGAAGGAGTGGACCGGCCTGCTCGACCATGGTTCGCGTCGCATCGGGCGTCAGAAACGCCGGCATCAGGCAGTAGCCGTCCTGCCGGATCGCGTCGCGGCACCTCTTCACCACCGAACGGAAGGCGGACGTCTCCGAATCCGCAATCGGATAGCGCTCCATATCGATGAGCCTCTCCGCCACCCCCCGGCCTGCCTCCGGGGCGGCATGCATATCACCGCGCGGCAGCGCGTCCTTACGGCTGTTCCGCCACTTTCCTGGCTCCATGTTCCCTTTTCTCTCTCGTTGCGGGGTTGTGTCGAAGTGTATCATGCGCCTGCCAATCCGATGACGTCGGCGCCCGCCTGTGGGGTGCCCGCGGCTCCACCGGGCATCTCCCGGGGCGCCGCAGCGTTGACCGGCGGGGCGACCGGCGATATTCTGCCTGCCCAAATCCTCATCCGGAGGCGATTTTTTGACCGAACGTGAAGCAACCAACTTGAAGATACCGGTGGTCCACGAAGCCGACCTGCATGCGATGGCGGTTCCGGTCAGCGCGGATCCCCCGCCGGTCGAACTCTCCGTCATCATACCGGTCCACGACGAAGAGGACTGCCTGCCGGCCCTGTGGGATCGGATCCGTCCGGTCCTCGAATCGCTCGGCCGGAGATTCGAGGTGGTGTTCGTCGATGACGGTTCGAGAGACGGCAGTCTCGATATTCTACGGTCGATTCGTGCCGCGAGCCGGAGTGTACGCGTCCTCGTCCTCAGCGAAAGGCGGGGGCAGAGCGCCGCCCTCGCGGCCGGGTTTCGAGCCGCACGCGGCGCGTGGCTCCTGACGCTCGATGCCGATCTGCAGAACCCACCAGAGGAGATCCCGCACCTGTTGGCCGCGGCGGCCGATGTCGACATGGTCTACGGACGGCGACGCAGGCGGAACGACAGCCCCCTCAAGAAGCTCAGCTCCCGCATCGGCAACTCGACCCGCAATCTGATCACCGGGCACACCGTGCACGACACCGGCTGTTCGCTGAAGTTGTTCCGGCGTGACGGTCTGACCCGGGTGCCGCTGTTCCACGGCATGCACCGTTTTCTCCCGACGCTCTTCGCGTTCCACGGGCTGCGGATCCGTGAGATTGAGGTTGATCACCACCCGCGCGCAGGCGGGCGCACCAAGTACGGTGTGCTCAATCGAGCCTGGCGCGGCCTCGTCGACTGCCTCGGCGTGCGCTGGTTACGCGGTCGATCCATTCGGTATGACGCTCGCGAGACAGGAGACCCACGATGACCAACTTCGGTTCCGGACTCTGGCTGATCGTCGGCTTCCTCGGCCAGGCCCTCTTCTCGGCCCGCTTCCTCGTGCAGTGGCTCTACTCGGAACGCCACAAACAGAGCGTCGTGCCGATCGCGTTCTGGTTCCTCAGTCTGGGCGG
>JAZGDH010000284.1:0-2910 GCA_036477555.1 Acidobacteriota bacterium | reverse complement strand
TTCGTTTGAGTGCGTCGAGTCTTGAGGGGCATCGGTCGTGCAGCCCCCCGCAAGCGGGGGAGTGCGGCGCGAGTCTAGCATGGAGCGCAGGTGCGATTGCGGTTCAGCGGGAGAGGGTGAACTCGATGATGACCCGGATGTAAACCGTCACCGGTCGTCCGTGCATCAGGCCGGGCTGGTAGCGCCACTGCTTGATCGCCTCGATCGCGGCGAACTCGAAACCGAAACGGGGTTCGGGAGCGCGCAGCACCTCGATCTCGCCGACTGTGCCGTCCGGCCGGATCGCTGCCAGCAGCACGATCGACCCGTCGACACCGGCCAGACGCGCGATGCGCGGGTACTTCGGCAACTGACGGGTGGAGGGGATCAGAACGGGGGCAATCACGTTCGGGTCCCAGTCATAAACCCTGTTCTCCCGAGGATCGGGGCCGAGCTGAAGAGGGCCTCCTTCTCCGCATCCGGGACAGCCGTCCTGCGTGCCGTAGATGTCGTCACCGTCACCGTCCGGCAGGCCCGGGCCGGCCGGCAGACCCGGCATGCCGTCCTCGACCTCGAGGGTGTTGACATCGATCGGTTCCGGATTCGGAGCGGGTTGATCGAACGGCACGATCCGGGGGGGTGCAGTCGTCCGGGACGGTGTCGACTGCCCGCCACCCTTGCGAACACGACCTGGTTTCTCGGAAACGGGGCCGACCGATGGGGTGCGCGGCGGCAGCACGAAAATCAGATGGTCGGTCGCTTCGGGAGCCTGCATCATTTCAATGATGAACAGGGGGACGAGGAGCGGCGCCATGAGGATGAGCAGGTGGAGCAGAAGCGCCCCCGCGAGGGCCGCGAATCTCCGCGTCGGGCGGTTCGCGCCGGTCGGGCAGCTGAGAATCGGGCCGGAAAGCGACAAACGATCGCTCATTGGCGCCCCGTTTAAATGTGAGAAAGGGTCGGCCCGGCTTCGGCCCCCGAACGGCCGGTGCGAACAGTGTCCGGGAGCCGGTCGCCTGAAAATAGAAAGCCGGACCGACCCTCGCTTCAATGACGAAACTGTACTTCGATCCATCCGAATGGCATCCTGCGCGGCGCCGGAGGCTCTGAATATTCACCGCAGCGCGGGCGGTGCGCGCTCAGCAGGCGAACAACGGCCCGGTCGGATCCGGCCGGGCGGCGGACCGATTTGGCCTGAAGCGCCTGCCGGCAACGTCGCCCGGGCCGCGGGTGCGAGCCTTGACGACGGCTCACACCGGCCTAGATTGTTGATGTGGAAATGTTTATCGAACGGGGGACGATGCCATGAGATTGAAACCGACCTTTCTGGTGATCCTTCTGGCCGCCGTGGTGGTGACTCTGCCTTCCTGCTCCGGGGTCAAGAACACCCTGACAGACGATGGCAAGCGCAAGGAGTTGATCGAGAAGATGGTGACCGACCGGGCGATCCGCAAGGAGCTGATCGATCGGCTCGTCGGACCGCCAACCGACCGGAAGGCCGTTATCGCCCGCATCCTCGAGGACGAGGATGCCGCCGGGCACCTGGTGCAGAAGATTCTCGAGACCGAGAAGGGGAAGGCGATCGTCGCGAGCCAGGTGGCCGCCGACAGCGACGCCAACACTTTTGTCCGAATGCTGATGCTGACCGGCGCGATGGGGGAAGCGATGACCCAGAAGCAGGCGGAGATGATCGGCTTGGGGCACATCTTCTCCTTCGGCAACCAGCGCCGCACGATGAGCGACATGAAGCGGATCGCCAAGCAGGTTGAGGAATGGGCGAAGCAGGATCGCGGGCGTTTCCCGGTCTGCGCCGATTTCGAGAACGTCGATCAGTGCCTGGCGAAGAAGGTCAAGAACGACGCCTTCCAGTCAGTGAAGAAGAAGGACGCCTGGGGAAAGGGCATCCAGTACCGCAGCGATCCCGAAGGCTCGACGTATCTCCTGATCTCCTACGCCAACGATGGAGAGTGGGACGGGATGGGCAGGGTCGGACCGACCCAGTCGGTCGACTGCGACATCGTCTTCGCGAACGGCGACTTCATTCAGTGGCCGGGTAACATCAGAAAGGCTGAAATCCGCTAGGAGCCTGTCTGCGTCTGGCGCGGAGCCGCGGTCGAGCGGCGCGCTCTCGTCAGAGGCTCCCTCCCCTCAAAGAATGTTCAGGTAGACGATGAGATCCTCGATCTCGTCGTCGGTGAACGTCTCCGTGCTGCCGAGCTGCTGCAGGTAGCGGAGCTTCTCCGGCACCAGGGTTCTGAGATTCGGGTACCGCCCGTCGTGGAAATACGGCGCGGTGGTCGACACCCCCCGGAGCGATGGCACACTGAACGATCCGCCGCTGCCGATGTCCTCGTTGTCCGGCTTCGAAAAGATCGGCGGGACGTGGCAGGAGTTACAGGACGCCTTGAAGAACACCTCGTAGCCGCGCTTCGCAGACGCCGGCGCCGCGTCGGTCGTTGCGCCCGCCGTATTGAGGTTCGGGTTCTGCGGGAACTCCAGTGATTTCAGGTACGCGACGAGTGCGTCGAGCTGCTGCTGTGTCGGCTCGGGCCCCTTCATGCGGCCGACAATGATCCCCTTGATGTTGGCATCGAGGGTCTTCCCCCCGCCCCAGGAGTAGGGGGCCGTGTCCTTCACCCCCCAGAGCGACGGCGTGCTGCGGCCGTCCGACTGGCCGTCGGGGACCTCGTTCAGGCCGACGTAGGTGGCGTTATTGGTGTGGCCGCCGCGGGGATGACAGGTGGCGCAGGCGACCGTGCCGCTCGCCGACAGCTTCGGGTCATGGAACAGCATCTCTCCCGCCCTCACCGGGTCGGCCGGCGTCGGATCGGGAGGCGGGGCGGCGGTGCAGGCGCCGAGAGCGAGCGCCGAAACGGTCAGGAGGGTGAGCGCGAGGGTACGGGCGAACGACATCGGAGATCCTCCTTGGTC
>JAZGDH010000283.1:0-2001 GCA_036477555.1 Acidobacteriota bacterium | reverse complement strand
AGGCGGTCGTGATTACGCGGCAGGTGTGCCTGTCTCAGTCGCGCATGAAGTGGCAGGTGTACCCGTTCGGGTTCTTCTGCAGATAGTCCTGGTGGTATCCCTCGGCGGTGTAGAACTCGCCGGCCGGGACGATCTCGGTGACGATCGGTCGCTTCCATTTTCCGGAGGCGGCGACGCGCTTGACGACCTCCTCGGCGACGCGGCGCTGCTGGTCGTCGGCGACGAAGATCGCCGAACGGTACTGGGTGCCGACGTCGTTTCCCTGTTGGTTGAGCGTCGTGGGGTCGTGCATGCGGAAGAAGTAGTCGAGCAGCTCTTCGTATGACAGACGGCTCGGGTCGAACGCGACGCGCAACGATTCGGCGTGACCGGTGGTGCCGGTCTTGACGTCGGGGTAGGTGGCATCCGGGAGGGTGCCGCCGGTGTAACCGACCTCGGTCTCGAGGACGCCGGGGATCTCGCGCACGAGCTCCTCCATCCCCCAGAAGCAGCCGCCGGCCAGAAGCGCGACCTCGCGCGTGGCGCTCTTGTCGGCGGTGGCGTCATTGGTGGGCGCGTTGCTCGCGGTGGCGTCACTCGCGCCCGTCTCGAACAGCGAGAGGTACTGCCCGTACCCTTCCTCGGCCAGCCGCGACGCCGGCACGAAGCGCATCGCGGCCGAGTTCATGCAGTAGCGCTGGCCGGTCGGCGCCGGGCCATCGGGGAAGAGGTGGCCGAGGTGCGAGTCGGCATGCTTCGAGCGCACCTCGGTGCGGCTCATGAAGAGCGCGCGATCCTCGCGTGTCGTGACGTTCTCCGTCTCGAGCGGGCGGGTGAAGCTGGGCCAGCCGGTGCCCGATTCGTACTTGTCGTGGGATGAGAACAGCGGCTCGCCGGAGGCGACGTCGACATAGATCCCCGGCTCGTGGTTGTCCCAGAACTCGTTCTTGTATGCCGGCTCGGTCGCGTCGTGCCTCGTGACCTTGTACTGCAGCGGGGTGAGTCGCTCTTTCAGCTCGCCATCGGATGGTTTCTCGTAGTCGCCCATGTTCTCTCCGTTCCATCTATGAGTCACCGCGGATTGTTTGGTCTTTCCCGAAGTCGGCGGCGTCCCCGCCGCGACCGATTCCTCTGTACCGGTCTCCGCCCGTTTGCCTTTGCCGTGCAGCTCGGTGCCGCCGCAGCCCGCAAGGATCAGAGTCGCCACCAGGGCCAGGATCAGCCCCAGGGCGAGCTTCATCGCCGGCGTTCCATTCATCTCCCGGGCGGCGGCCGTCACCCGGGCATTGTTCCGGTGTCGGTTGGGCCTCGTCATCCTCGACTCCTCAGTGATCTTCGTCATGCCCGGTTTTGATGCAGGCCCGGCGCCATGCGATTCATCCATTGTCGCATCAAGGCGGGGGGGAAGACCATCTCCTCGACAAATGCCCGTGTCGCGTCGTCGGCCGGGTAGAACGACTCGACCACCATCTCTTCGAGGGTTGCCTCGCCGGTCGCGCCGAATACCTCGAGGGTCGTGAACCAGGAAAGGACGCGCTGGCCGTCATTCATCCGCAACGGGACGAGAATCGGCGGCGCCGTGTCAGGGTCGGCGGCGCGATCGGCTGCGGCATCGATGGCGGTGACGCCGGGTGCATCGAGCACTTTCTTCAGCATTGCGGCGAGACGCTCGTCCGGTCCGAGGCGTTCGATCTGGCGCCGCAGACGCCGCAGGACGGCAGCGGCCACCTCGGGCCAGTTCTCGATCTGTTCACGAACCCTCCCCGGCTGGAACACCAGATCGAGGGCGTTGAGGTCGGCGAGGGTGCCGCCGCCGGGCACGACGTCACGAAGCAGCATCCCCTGCGGCCGGTTCCACAGCACCAGGTTCCAGTACCGATCGAGGGCGAAGGCCGGGTACGGCTCGCGAGCCTCGAGGATGATTCGAAGAGCGCGGCGGGCGTCCGACATCTCGGCGTCGCTGAGGGGACGCTCGCCGTAACGCGGCGCGAAGCCGGCCCCGAGCAGCAGGGCGTTCTGCTC
>JAZGDH010000282.1:0-2758 GCA_036477555.1 Acidobacteriota bacterium | reverse complement strand
GATCCCGGATATGAAATCTAGGGTCCTGAAACGATCAGATCAAGGAAGCGCCTTCAGCAGGCGGATCAGCCGTGTGGCGATCTCGGGGGTGATGGTGCGGGCGCGGAGGGCGAGATCGGCCGACTGGACGCCCAGAAAACGATGGAGCTTGCGAAACTCGGCGGGGAGGGTGCGCAGAACCTCAGCATGCAGTCTAAGCGTGTTCGCGTCGCCTCTGGAGACCGGCCCGGTGAGCGCCTTCACCACCCCGAGTCGATCGACATTGTCGACCGTACCACGTACGAGGGGCATGTAAAGGCGAAGCGCCTGACGCTCGCTCAACCCGATCGAACGGGCCGTCTCGAGGCCGATCGAAAGCAGCGCCACAAGGTCATTGGACATCAGCACCGCGATCAGGTGATAGAGGGCCTTGGCCTCCCGGGGGATGGTCACCGGCATCCCCCGAAACGAGACGACCAGCCTGCGAAGGCGGCGCACCGCCCGGGGATCCCCCTCGATTGCGAATGGGATCCCGGCCGGGTCGCGCAGGCCGCCACGGGGGTCGGCGATGCTCGCGAGCGGGTGGATCGAGGCGACCTGGGCGCCACGCCGACGGAGAGGCTCGAGTACGCTGGAAGAAAGTGCGCCGGAAGTGTGTGCCACGACCCGCCGTCCCCAGCGCAGGTTGCTCTCCGCCAGCTCGTCAGCGAGGAGTGGAATGACGCGATCGGGGGTGGTGATGAAGACCAACGACGCCCCCGCCACCGCCTTGAGGTTCGAACGGCCGGGCTCGCCGCCGCCGATGAACGCGGCGGCCTGGCGGGCCGACCGGAGCGTCTGGGCGGTCACGCCGGTCGGTTTCAGGCCCTGTTGCGCCAGCAGACGGCCGAGGGCGCGACCCATGCGACCGGCCCCCAGGATCGCAAACGCCGTTCCGCTCATTGCGAATCTCCTTTGCCGATCGCGGATCTTTCCCGGGTACTCTTCAATATCTCGATCAGCTGCTCGAGGGGCTCCGGCCTCGGAGCCTCGAACTCCATGTCGGTCGACGTGCGTGGATGAATCAGCCCGAGCCTCCGTGCGTGCAGGGCCAGGCCGTCGAATCCGGACAGAGCATCACGCTCGGTGGCGTTGCGGACGCTGCGCGGCTTGTGCCCTCCGTAGAGCCGGTCTCCCAGGACGGGATGCCCCAGGTGGCTCATATGCACGCGCAGCTGATGGGTCCGCCCGGTTCGTGGTCGCAGCTCCAGAAGCGACACGGCGCCGAACGGGGTGACCACCCGGTAGTCCGAGCGGGAGGGACGTCCCGACGCGCGAACCGCCATGCGAATCCGGGCCGTCGGATGCCGTCCAATCGGTTCATCAATTGAACCTTCCTGCCGTCGCGGGCATCCCCAGACGAGCGCCTCGTAGATCTTTTTCATGGTCCGGTCCTTGAACTGCGCCGAGAGGGCGCGATGAGCCATGTCGTTCTTGGCCACGACGATCACGCCGGACGTCTCACGGTCGAGCCGGTGAACGATGCCGGGGCGCTCGACCCCGCCGATGCTCGACAGGCCCCGGAAATGATGCAGGAGGGCATTGGCCAGGGTGCCGCTGCGGACGCCCGCACCCGGATGAACGACCAGACCGGCCGGCTTGTTCAGAACGATGAGATCGTCGTCTTCATGGAGGATCTGGAGGGGTCGGTTTTCCGCCTCGAGCAGGGACGGCGCCGGCTCAGGAAGCAGGACAACGACCGCCTCGCCTCCCCGGATGCGCCGCGCCGCGCGCACTGGATTGCCGGCGATCAGGATCCTCCCTTCACTGACCAGCCGCTGCAGGGATGCCCTGCTCTGATCCGGCATCAGATCGGCCAGGACCCGATCGAGACGCCGACCACGGGCCTCCTCGGGGATGAGGAGCTCGATCCGCCGCGGGGGCGACGAGGTGGGTGCGGCCGCCATCATGCCGACCTCCGCCTCTCGGGATCGGAGGCGGCCCGCCGGGCGAGGACCACGAGGAGCGCTGCCGCGGTGAGCGCCGCGGGGATCGCGATGATTTGCGAAGTCGACAACGTCTCTCCGAAATAGAGCCCGCGGGCGTGGTCGCCCCTGAGGAACTCGATCGTGAAGCGGAGCACGGCGTAGAGAAGAACGTAGACCCAGAAAACCTGGCCGTCGAAGCGCCGACGCCGCATCACGAACGTCGTGATCCCGAAGATCACCAGGTTCGCGAATGCGTGATACAGCTGGGTCGGATGGAGAGGCACGTTCAGTGTCACCTCGGTCAGTTCGTGAGCGCGCGGGTTCCTGAACGTCACGGCCCACGGGAGCTCGCAGAACTTGCCGAAGCAGCATCCCGCGAAGAAGCAGCCGAGCCTGCCGATCGTCTGACCCGCCGCCAGCGCCGGTGCAGCGAGATCGGCGACGCGCCCGAACGGCAGCCGGTGGCGGCGGATGTAGAGAAATGCGGCGACAAAGGCCAGAGCGAAGCCGCCATAAAAGACCCCTGCCGAGCGGAGGCTGCGAAGGATCATACGGGGGTTCTCGATGTAGAAATCGGCGTGAAGCAGGTAGAGCAGGGCCTTGGCGCCGATAAAGCCGGCGACCAGCGTGATGATCCCGAGATCGACGATGCGCGCAGTCGGCAGACCGTCGCGGCGCGCATAGTGAACGCCTACGCGCAGAGCGAGGAGAAATCCCAGCGCGTAGAACAGGCCGTACGTCCCGATGGTGAGGTGGCCCAGCCGGCCCAGATTCAGGTCGAATAGGATCGGATACATGGTCAGCCCTGCTCC
>JAZGDH010000281.1:0-2791 GCA_036477555.1 Acidobacteriota bacterium | reverse complement strand
TGACTACACGCGCGAGTGGATCGAGAGAAAGTTCAAGAACCATCAGCAGGTGGCGCGGGCAAACACCCTGGCGCTGCAGGCCGGCTACAACTACGCCGATACGACCGAGATCTTCACAGCGCACTATCGGGTGCGCAAGGCGAACCTCGCACCGGGTGTCTACCGCAAGATCACCGGCAACGAGGCGACTGCCATCGGGTTCATCAGCGCCGCGCTGCTCGCTGACCGGCCGCTGTTTTACGGGTCGTACCCGATCACCCCGGCCAGCGACATCCTGCACGAGCTGTCGCGGCTGAAGAACTATCCGGTGAAGACGTTCCAGGCCGAGGATGAGATCAGCGCCATCGGGGCCTCGATCGGCGCCGCCTACGGCGGGGCGCTCGGCCTGTGCGGCACGAGTGGCCCGGGGGTCGCCCTCAAGAGCGAAGCGATCGGGCTGGCCGTCATGACGGAGTTACCACTCGTCATCGCCAACATCCAGCGCGGCGGGCCGAGCACGGGATTGCCGACCAAGACCGAGCAGGCCGATCTGATGCAGGCGCTGTTCGGGCGCAACGGCGAATGCCCCGTCGCAGTCGTCGCGCCGGCCACGCCGGCCGACTGTTTCTGGATGGCGATCGAGGCGTTCCGCATCGCCACGAAATACATGACACCCGTTCTGTTCCTCTCGGATGGCTATCTCGGCAACGGAGCCGAGCCGTGGCGCATCCCGAAGCTGGAAGATCTTCCCCGGATCGAGGTCCGATTCCAGGAGAGCATGAAAGATTTCCAGCCCTACGCGCGCGACCCGAAGACGCTGGCGCGTCCCTGGGCGATCCCCGGGACGCCGGGCCTGGAGCACAGGATCGGCGGCCTCGAGAAAGAGGATGTCACCGGTAACGTCAGCTACGATCCGCTGAATCACGAGAAGATGATCCACCTGAGGGCGGAGAAAATCGAGCGCATCGCCGAGGACATCGCTCCGCTGAACGTCCGCGGACCGGACTCGGGGAAGCTGCTGGTGGTGGGGTGGGGGAGTACTCACGGAGCGATCACGACGGCGGTTGCTTCGGTGCAGCGTCGCGGCGCACCGGTCGCGTCGGTCCACATCCGGCATCTCTATCCATTCCCGAAAGATCTCGGGTCGATTCTGAAACGATACGATAAGATCCTGGTGCCCGAACTGAATCTCGGACAGCTGCGGATGCTCCTGCGTGCCCGCTACCTGGTCGATGCGATTGGACTGAACAAGGTACAGGGAAAACCGTTCCGCGTGCGCGAGATCGTCGCGGAGATCAACAGGATTCTGGGAGACTAGGAGTCATGGCAACCGGCGGCGCTCGCGTGGACGAGCAGACAGCAAAGCTCACGAAGGCCGATTTCGCCAGCGATCAGACGGTGCGCTGGTGCCCGGGATGCGGGGACTACTCGATCCTGGCCCAGACGCAGAAGCTGATGCCGTCGCTGGGGATCCCCCGCGAGAACATCGTGTTCATCTCCGGTATCGGCTGCAGCAGCCGCTTTCCGTACTACATGAACACCTACGGGTTTCACAGCATCCACGGGCGCGCTCCGACGCTGGCGACCGGCCTCAAGATCAGCAGGCCGGATCTGTCGGTCTGGGTGGTGACCGGGGACGGCGACGGGCTGAGTATCGGCGGTAACCATCTGATCCACGCCATGCGCCGTAACATGGACATTAATATCCTGCTGTTCAACAACCGGATCTACGGCCTGACGAAGGGGCAGTACTCGCCGACGAGCGAGTTCGGCAAGAAGACCAAGTCGAGCCCGTTCGGATCGGCGGAACAGCCGATCAACCCGCTCGGTGTGGCGCTGGCCTCGGAATGCACCTTCGTCGCACGCTCCGTCGACACCGACACCCAGCACCTGACGACGATCCTGGAGCGCGCGGCCCGGCACAACGGCACGTCGTTCGTCGAGATCTACCAGAACTGCAACATCTTCAACGATGGGGCGTTCGAGTCGTTCAGCTCACGCGAGGTGCGCAGTGACAGGACGGTCAGCCTCGAGCACGGGAAGCCGTTGATCTTCGGGAAGGAACGCAATCGTGGCATCCGGCTGCGAGAGTTCGAACCGGAGATCGTCACTCTGGGCGTGAACGGTGTGACGGAGGACGACCTGCTGGTCCACGACGAGAAGGCGAAAGAGCCCACCCTGGCTTACTTGTTATCCCGCATGCACGACCCCGAGCTGCCGGTGGCGCTCGGTGTGTTTTACGCAGTCGATCGACCGAGGCTCGAGAAGATCGTCGACGAGCAGTCGATGCAGGCGATCGCGCGCGACGGCGCCGGAAGTCTGGATCGTCTTCTGAACTCGGGAGCGACCTGGACCGTTCGCTAGCCCCGGCGGGGGTGGAGGAGGGGACCATGACCTGCCCCGATTGCGGCCACGATAACATCGACGGGATGGATGCCTGCGAACACTGCGGGCAGGATCTGAGGTCCATCGATATCCCGGCGCCGACGCACGGCCTGCAGCGCACCATCATGGAAACTCCGCTGCGCGAGCTGTCTCCGTTGCCCGCCCTCACGGTCGAGGTCACCGAGACGATCGCAAGCGTCGTCGGGAAAATGAGGAAGGGCGGCGTCGGCAGCGCCATGGTGCTCGATGACGGCCGGCTGGTCGGTATCTTCACCGAACGCGACGCGCTGAATCGGCTGACCGGACAGCCGGTCGACGTCCACACGGTCCTGATCCGCGAGGTCATGACCAAAGACCCGAAATGCCTCAGCGGCGACGACACGATCGCCTTCGCGTTGAACCGCATGGCGATCGGCAGCTATCGTCA
>JAZGDH010000280.1:0-2544 GCA_036477555.1 Acidobacteriota bacterium | reverse complement strand
AAGAGAAGCGTTTCCCATGGCCGTTCCTGGTCCGGGAGACGCATATCGGCTGGACGTCGCTGCGCTGGGTCGACGGAGCGGGCCGCCCTTCAGGGTTGCTCGAGACGCTCCAGATACTCTCTTATCTCAGTCGCTCCGGGGCCGAGGCGTTGTTCGCGGGAGAGAAGCATTCCCTCGAGGAGATCTTCACCGCCGCGGAGAAGGGCGCGCCGCCGGCCTTCGCTCTGACCAAGCGGGCGACGATCCGAAGGAAGAGCCGCCACATTCCGGTCGAGAGCAATAACGTCATCGCCGTGCTGCAGGGAACCGATGCGGAGCTGCGCGATGAGTACGTGGTCTACACCGCGCACATCGACCACCTTGGCGTCGGGCCGGCGGTGGATGGCGATGCGATCTACAACGGGGCATTCGACAATGCGTCCGGCACCGCCGTCCTGCTGGAGGTGGCCCGCGCCTTCGCGGCCAGGCCCAACCCGCCGCGGCGTTCGGTGATGTTCCTGCTGGTGACCGCCGAGGAGGCGGGACTGGTGGGATCGGACTACTTCGCTCACCATCCGACGGTGCCGTTGAATCGGATCGTCGCGAACATCAATCTTGATGGCGGGGTGAGCCTCTACCCGGCGGGGGACATCATCGCCTGGGGGGAGGAGCATTCCAGCCTCAAGCCGATCATCAGGAAGGCGGCGGCGGAGGAGGGCCTCGAGGTGAGCCCCGACCCGTTCCCGGAGGAGACGATCTTCGTTCGCTCCGACCAGTATTCTTTCGTGCGCAAAGGGATCCCCTCGGTGTTCCTCATGCTCGGCATCAAGAGCCTCGATCCGCAGATCGATGGCGGCGAGACGCTGCGCAACTGGCTGGTGACCGACTACCACTCCCCGAAGGACGACATGAACCAGTCGTTCCATTTCGACAGCGGGGCGCGCCTCGCGCGCGTCGCCTACCTCGTCGGCCACAACGTGGCGATGGCGCAGCAGAGGCCGGAGTGGAACGCGGACGATTTCTTTGGCGGCAAGTTCGGTCAATCCTCCCGGTAATCATCCGCCGGAATCGGCTGCGGCAACCGAGCGACATGGGCAAGACGGTCGAGGTTTTGAACATCAAGGGGGACATGCCGACGGTGGAGGAGGCGCGGCGGCGGCTGCTCGACGCCATCAAGAGCGCCCGGGCCAGGGGCGTTCAGGTCATCAAGGTCATTCACGGCTACGGCTCGAGCGGCGTCGGCGGCCAGCTGAGGCCGGCGCTGCGCAAGTCGCTGGCCCGCCGTCGCAAGGAAGGCCTCGTCAAGGAGTTCATCTTCGGCGAGGCATGGAGCGCCTTCGACGAGCGCACACGCGCCTGCCTGGAGCAGCACCCCTCTCTGCGCAGCGACCCCGACCTGGATCGATCCAACGAGGGGATGACGATCGTCGTGATGTGACGGCTCGTGTCGGTCGTCGCTTCGCGCGCGGGATTGCGGTGGCGGGGAGGGAGATGGGCTCTCCCGCTTCGCCGATCAGGTCGGCGGCGGGGCGGTCTTGTTGATCAGCTTCGTCAGGGCGTCCCGGTCCGGCGCGATCAGCTCGGCGATGCGCGCCTGGTTCACCTGCGCGACGAGCAGCTGACCGACCTCGCTGGTCACATCGCTGTAGATCCCGTGATTTTTCATCTTCCGGGTCTGGTAGTGATTGTCCTCGGTCGGGCTGACGTAGTGCACCGATGAGGCCTTGTACCGATGGATGAGGAACACGTGGATCAGCGTCATCAGCCGTTTCATGCGCAGCTTCTCTTCATAGGTGTTCTGATCGCGTACCGAGAGAATGCTGCGATCGCGCCGGTCGTGGATGTTGGCGAAGATGACGTTGGCCACCCTGTCCTGCGCCTCGTTGAACACGGCGATCTCGAGCACCTCCGAGCCGGGCGTGTGCGGGCGTAGCTGGACGCTCAGCGTGATCCCGAGCTTGTAATGCTCCGCCCAGATGCCGAGCCATTCGGCGAGCAGGGTCTTGGGCACCTCCGTCTGGGCCAGGTGCTGAACCTGCGTCGATCCTTTCCCCATCGCCTTGGTGGTCGCCGTGCGTCCGGCCGAGGCCATCAGGGCGGCGTCGAGCCGCGGCCCGCCGACCAGGGTCTGCGGCGTGCGGTAGGGTGATTCGATCAGCCTGAACTTGCGCTGCAGGCGCGCCAGGGCGAGCATGCCGTCGTGCCTCAGGGCGGCGGCGAATTCCTCTCCTGCGGCGCCGTCGATCTGATGCCCACCGTAGGTGATGAAGTTGAACACGAATCCCAGCTTGCCGAGCTCCTCCGGGAAACGCCGCATCTCTTCGTCGGTCATGCCGGTCGTGTCCCAGTTGAACGAGGGTGACAGGTTGTAGGCGAGCATCTTGTCGGGATACTCGGCGTGGATCGCCGTCGCGAATTTCCGCGCATCGTCCAGCTTCGCCGTCTTGGTTTCCATCCACAGCAGGTCGGCGAAGGAGGCGGACGCGAGCGACTTGGCGATGGCGAAGTCGATCCCCTTCTCGACCTGGTAGTACCCTTCGGGGGTCTTCGTCAGCTCGCAATCCC
>JAZGDH010000028.1:0-2554 GCA_036477555.1 Acidobacteriota bacterium | reverse complement strand
GCCACGCAGGTGAGGCCGAGGGTGAGAGAGAGGACGATTTGAGCCGCTGTTTTTTGATTCAGCAGCCAAGATCGAAAGCGGCGCCCTTAGGGACGCCGTCGACGCATCAATATAAATGGCCTTCTCCGGAGAGTCAAGGCGGGGCCCCTCAAGTTCTTACCTGCCAGAGAGATGGCAGCGGTCCGGGCCAGACGTGTCCCGGAGACGGAGCGGGCGCCCACCGGCAGACACCGGCCGTACGGTCTGTCAGAGGGCGGACTCGCCCCCTGCTCCGCCCTCCGGGGTTCGGCCGGGTCGCTCCCCCTCCCCTCTCTCTCGCGGGGCCGCGGGGGGACGGGATTTGCAGCGCCGGACCGGGGAGGTGCCCGGTCGGAGCACCGCTGGTGCGCGGCTTGCGTAGGGATCGCCGCAGCCCGATCGGATTGATCGCGTGCCGGGTTCTCCCCGGCGGGCGCGCGTTGACAGTGCATGACGATTGACCTACCATGAGCGCGCTCCCCCCGGAGACCCCGATAAGCACGCCTCGAAAGGGGATCACACCGATGATGCAGGACTCCAAGGAACGATCGCGGGCGATCGATCTGGCGCTGGCCCAGATCGATAAGCAGTTCGGCAAGGGCTCGATCATGAAGCTGGGGTCGAAGGACTTCCAGCACGACATTTCGGTCATCTCCACTACATCTCTGTCGATCGACGCCGCCCTCGGGATCGGTGGCCTGCCGCGCGGCCGCGTGGTGGAGATCTACGGACCCGAATCGTCAGGGAAAACGACGCTGGCCCTGCATGTGATCGCCGAGGCGCAGCGCCAGGGTGGACTGGCCGCCTTCGTCGACGCCGAGCACGCGATCGATCCGGATTACTCGCGCAAGCTGGGAGTGGACGTCGACAACCTGCTCGTCTCGCAGCCCGACTCCGGCGAACAGGCCCTCGAGATTGCGGAGGTCCTGGTCCGTTCGAGTGCCATCGATGTGCTCGTGATCGACTCGGTCGCCGCTCTGGTCCCACGGGCGGAGCTCGAGGGCGAGATGGGTGATGTCCATGTCGGCCTGCAGGCGCGGCTGATGTCGCAGGCCCTCCGCAAGCTGACCGGCGTCGTGGCCCGCTCGCGCACCTGTCTCATTTTCATCAACCAGATCCGTATGAAGATCGGTGTCATGTTCGGCAGCCCCGAGACGACGAGCGGGGGGCGCGCGCTCAAGTTCTACGCCTCGGTCCGCCTCGACATCCGCCGCATCGGCCAGATCAAGGAAGGCGACAAGGACATCGGCAGCCGCACCCGGGTCAAGGTGGTCAAGAACAAGATGGCGCCGCCGTTCAAGCTGGCCGAGTTCGACATTATTTTCGGGCAGGGGATCTCGCGAGTCGGCGATATGCTCGATCTCGCGATCACCCATCGGCTCATCGAAAAGAGCGGGTCCTGGTTCTCGTACGGCGAGACACGCCTCGGCCAGGGGCGCGAAAACGTCCGGCAATTCTTCGATCAGAACGCCGATTTGCGCGACGAGATCGAGGAGAAGCTGCGGCGGATCCTGGGACTGGTCCGGGAGACGAAGATCGAACCGAGCGAGGCCACGAAGGAGGCGGCGAAGCCGGCCGCCCCCAGAGTACCGACCACGCGCCCCGGGAACGGTCCTCGATCCCGCGGCCACGCCCCGGCCGCGCGCGCCTGAGCCTCGCCCTGACGACGCTGTCCCCGCTATGGCGCCTCAACCCCGCGAATCCTTGACAGGTCTTCCGGGGCGTTGCTACGATGCGCCCTCTTTCAACGAGTCACGCGAGGTGCCGCGGTAGCTCAGTCGGTAGAGCGAGGGACTGAAAATCCCTGCGTCGGCGGTTCAATTCCGTCCCGCGGCACCATCGACTCAATGAGTTGCAGCAGTACCACTCTCCGCCGATTCCCTGTTTGTGACCGATTTGTGACCGATTGATTCGGACGGCGGTCCGAAGAACTCTATCCCCGCCTTCAGGTAATCCTTCGACAGGTGCGCGTACCTTTGCGTCAACTTGATGTCCGAGTGTCCGAGGTACTTCTGGAGCCGGTACAGGTCGCCGCCATTCTGGACGAACCAGGACGCAAACGTATGCCGGAGGGTGTGGAAGGTGACATCCTTCCCCAGGCCCGCCCGCTTCCTTGCCGTCGTGAACGCCGTCGCCACACGGGCGACCGGTTCCCCCTTCCAGGTGAAGATGTGGCCCCTCCTGCGGGAGCGTAGGTCCGTGACCTTCAGCAGCGACCGCAGGGTCGTGTCGAGCGTCGGGTCGATGGGAATCTCCCGTTGCTTGCCTGACTTCGTGTTCGTCTGATCGAAGTAGAGGACGCCACGGTCGAGGTCGATGTCGTCCGGTTTCAGTCGCAGGACTTCGGTCAAGCGCCCGCCCGTGTGCAGGGCGGTGATGATGATCCGGCGCAGATGGCGGGCGGCACATTCGACCAGTCGCCCCGCCTCGTCGGGCGTCAGGTATCGGAACCGCCCAGGGGGTTCCGGGAACGCCTTGACCATCTTCACCGGATTGTCGCCGCCATAGCATCCGCGTTCCTTCGCATAGTTGAACA
>JAZGDH010000279.1:0-3077 GCA_036477555.1 Acidobacteriota bacterium | reverse complement strand
TCCTTCTGCGGCTCCGGTAGCTCCGGACACAGATACGGGATCATCGCGTTGTAACAGGCCAGCACACAGTAACGCCCACGTACCCGCTGCGCCTCGCCACCCCGCACATAGGTGACCTCCACCGCCTCCCGCTTCTCCCCATCTCCGACGTGTTGCACCTGCACCCCGGTGCTGTTGAGTCGGATCCGCACCGGTGCACCGTTTCGATCCAATTGCGAATAGTCGAAACGCGCCGTGACGATCCCCTCCATGCTGGTGCCGGGCGCGACGCTCGGAATCATTTTTCGCACCAGGAGTCGCGCGATGGAGGCATTGCCGTCCGGAAAGCGAAAATACTGCCTTTTCCCGGCGGCCTGCTCGGAAAACCCCATGCCCTGCAATCCCGGATAGCCGGCGTTGCGACCGACCCATGCGGACAGCGCGTCGATGCCGATGGCCCAATAGCCGTTCGACATGGGCTGAAGGTAGGGAATTGCATCCTTATGAACCTTGACGACGTCTTTGAGGAATGTGAGATACGACATTCGCTCGAGGGCGGCCCGCTTTTCTTTCAGAGAAAGATCGGGCAGGTAATCGACCCGGTCCTCGTAGAGACGCGAAATATCCTTGCGGGCCGGCGCCGACAGCGGCGTCCTGTCCAGAAATTTCTTCCACCCGAGTTCAGGCTCCCTGACCACCAGTCGATCTACTCCGAACGTCTCCCGGTCAAAGAAGACGCCGCGATTCATGTCCAACGAAGAGTAAAGATCCTCCTCCACGAACTCCGGGTAACGCGAGACGTCGATCCCCAGCTCCCGGATCAGTCCCTGCGCCGCCTCCCCGTAGGCCCCGAAGTCTTCGATGTTGATCGTGCCGCCATTCATCAGCAGCATCCGATCGCCCGAACGGAACTCGTTGCGCTTGGCGTGGCCTCCGAAGTCGTCGTGGTTGTCCAGGATCAGGATCTTCGAGCGCCGGCCCGCCGCCTTGCGGAAGAAGTGCGCCGCGGCCAGACCGCTGATCCCACCGCCCACGACGACAAGATCATACGACTCGCCCATGTCCTTCGCGGCGCCGAAAATATCCAGCCCGCCGTCCCGGAGCGCGTGTGCCGCCTCGAAGGAGCCCTTATGGCTCCCCCGCATGCCGGTCAGCGCCGGCGGGTAATAGCCGTCCGCAACCTGCTCGGACGCAAGGGCCCACGAACCGGATCCGGCGAGCCAGCCGGTGCCGACAAGCGATCCGGTCACGGCGATGCCGACGCCGTTCAGGAAGTCGCGCCGCGTGATCGATCGGCCCATACCCAGGTCATGGTCAGATGATTTGCTCAAGGCAGCCCTCCTGGCGGCAGGACGTCAAGATCACGGATCCGTTCACGGCGTTGCCGCCATGCCGTCAGACACGCGGAGCCATGCCGGCGAGTCAACTCGGAGCCTCGCGAACGATCGGGATCGAAACTACGCTTCGGGCCAGTAACGCTCCGTGACGATCTTGTCTTCGGTGAAGAAGTTGACGATCGCCTTCCCCTGGGTCTTGATGTCGGCCCACTGCGAGGACTTCATCCCGCCGAAGGGGAGGTAGGCGACGGGGGCCGGGATGCCGACGTTAATCCCGATCATGCCCGCCAGCGTCTCCATCTTGAACTTCCTGGCGTAGTAACCGTTCTGCGTGTAGATCGACGCGCCATTGCCGTACTCGTGGTCGTTGATGATCTTGATCGCCTCGTCGAGCGTGTCGACCTTCAGAATCACCTGCACGGGGCCGAAGATCTCAGTCGAGTGGATCTTCATCCCGGGCTTCACATCGGTGAAGACGGTCGTTCCGATGAAGTGGCCCTTCTCACCGCCGGGGACACGGATGCCCCGGCCGTCGTGCGCCAGGGTCGCTCCCTCTTTGACGCCGATCTCGATCAGGGAGAGGATCGACTTCTTCGCATCGGCCGAGATGACCGGGCCCATCACCATCGACTCGTCTTTAACCTTCGGATCCAGGGGATTGGCCGTGATCACCTTCTTCGACGCGGCGATGAACCGTTTCGTCACTTCCTCGTAGGTCTTCTGGCCGACTGCCACGATCGCGGACGAGGCCATGCAGCGCTGGCCGGCACAGCCGTACCCCGAAGTAATCATGTTGCGCGTCACGTCGTCCAACTTCGCGTCGGGCATGACGACCAGGTGATTCTTGGCGGCGCCCATCGCCTGGAACCGCTTGTTGGTCTTCGCGCACTTCTCGGCAACGATTTTACAGCTGGGGGTCGAGCCGACGATTGAGATGCCCGCCACGTCCGGACTGTCCATGAACGCCTCGGCGACCGTCCTGTCGCCGCACACCATGTTGAAGACGCCCCTGGGGAATCCCGAGTCGTTGATGTAGCCGGCCATCAGCTGCATCGTGCAGGGGACCTGCTTCGACGGCTTGACGACCTAGGTGTTGCCGGTCGCCAGAGCGTACGGGAGGAACCAGAAGGGGACCATCGCCGGGAAATTGAACGGGGCGATCATGGCGAACACCCCGATCGGCAGGCGGATCACCTCGCCGTCGATACCGGGGGCGGCACCAACCAGCTTGTCCCCCTGCTGCATGATCGGCATGCCGCATGCCGTCTCGACGTTCTCGAGCACGCGGTCGACCTCGGCGCGGGCGTCGACGAGCGACTTGCCCATTTCCTCGGCGATGCTGCGGGCGATCGTCTCGTGATTGTCCCGGATTTTTGTGGCCAGCCTGAAGAGAGGGGCCACGCGTTTGTCGACAGGCGTTTTCGACCAGGCGGGGAACGCGGCCTTCGCCACGGAGATGGCGTTGTCCGTATCCTCCTTACTGGACAGCGGCACCTGCGCGATGATCTCTGCGGTGCTCGGGTTCTCCACGTCCAGCCATTTGCAGCCGCGCGGTTCGAACCACTCCCCGTTGATGTAGTTGCGCAACTTGCGTACGGTCATGTTGGACTCCCTTCTGACGCTCTCGCGGGGCGCACCGGGCGCACAGGCGAAGCGATGCATTCAGGCGAGGACATTGGCGATACGTTCCAGCGCCCAGTCGGCCTGCTCGCGATCGATCACGAGAGGCGGGGCGAATCGAATGACCTGGCCGTGCGTCTC
>JAZGDH010000278.1:0-7576 GCA_036477555.1 Acidobacteriota bacterium | reverse complement strand
AAAGCGGCCGCCTGACGTGGGTCGCCGTCAGCCGGTCCAGCGGATGAAGCGGCTCCGCTCGAGTTCCCCGAAATAGCGGGCCAGCCGCTCGTGCACCGGCGCGACCGACTCGCCGAACCGCTCCTCCAGCCGGCCCGCGATCTGCCCGACCGTGGCGCGTCCGTCGCACTCGTGCCAGATGGCACTGCCGATCGGGTCGAGGCGCACGTTGATGTAGGGCCGTCCCAGGAACGAGGCGAACCGGCGGCCGAGGGCGTTTCTCCCGAAGCGCGGAGAGAGGATCCGCACGCGGCCGTCCTTCCCCTCGATCCACTCCCGATCCCTCTGAGGGATCATCTCCAGCAGGTTCGGCGTCGGATCGGTGACGTCTCTCACGAACGGCTCCGTGTGGGCGCGGGCTACTCGACGTGGGTCGAGGGCAGTCCGCCACGCTTCATCGCCTTGAGCGGCGCGAAGGCGAGCAGATAAATGACGAGCGCGAAGATCAACAGGCTCGCCCAGGCGCTCGGTGACTCGGTGAGAATCGGGATCACGCGCCGGTCTTCGCCGAGGAAGTACTCGCCGCCGAGGAAGACGAAGGCGAGGAGCACCGCCATCAGCGATTCGCCGGCGATGAACCCGGACGACAGGAGGATACCGACATTTTCGGCGCGGGCCTTCTCCTCTTTGGATGCCCGGGCGCGCTCCAGACGGTAGTCCATCAGCCCGTGGATCAGGCCGCCGACGAAGATCGCGGCGGTCGAGTAGAAGGGGAGGTACATGCCGACGGCGATCAGCATCGGCGACGGCGCCCACATGAAGATGAGGCCGAAGGCCAGGAACATGCCGACGATGATCAGCGGCCAGGCCATTTCGCCGCCGACGATCCCCTGCGCGAGAAGCGCCATCAGCCCCGCCTGCGGCGCCGGCAGCTTGTCGCTGCCGACCTCGTAGGCGCTCATCAACCCCCAGAGCGGAAGCGCCAGGACCGAGGCGGCGCAGATCACGCCGATGATCTCCCCCATCTCCATGCGCCACGGCGTCCCGCCGAGCATGTGTCCGACCTTGAGGTCCTGCATCATGTCCCCCGCAACCCCGGCGGCGCAGCAGATGACGCCGGCGATGGCGAGGACCGCGGCGACCCCGCCGATTCCAGTGACGCCCATCCAGACCATCAGGAGTGCCGAGATCAGCAACGTGCTCAGGGTCAGCCCGGAGATCGGATTGTTGGAGCTGCCGATCATGCCGACCAGGTAGCCTGCCACTGCGGCGAACAGGAATCCGAGGATCATCATCACGATCGTCAGGACCAGCGATGCGGCGATCGATCTGCAGAAGTAGTAGTAAAGACCGAACACCGGGACCGAGAACGCGAGGATGACGTAGAAGACCTTCTTGAGATCGAGATCGATCTCGGTGCGCACCACGCTCGCGCCGCCGGCGCTCTTGGAGCCGAAATCCTTGAACGCCTTCGAAATGCCGGCGACGAGCGAGCCCCTGAGGTTCCACAGGGTGTAGAAAGCGGCCACGATCATCGTCCCGACGGCCAGCGGCTTGATCTGGTTGGCGTGCACCGATTTGGCGAGATCGATCATCGTGTCGCCGGGGCCGAGGGCGCTCACCAGCGACGGGTTCAGGAAGACGGCCACCGCCACCATGAACGGCCACCCGAGCAGGGCACCGCTGAACAGGATCGAGGAGATGCGCGTTCCCACGATGAAGCCGACCCCCATGAGGATCGGTGCGGCGGCCGGAGTCTCGACGAACACACCGCCGGCGTAGTTGATCTTATCTTGGAGGATCTCAATCCGCGAGCGGCCGAACTCGAAGAACAGCTCGACCTTCTCTTTGATCAGCTTCGGTCCATACTCGTTCTTGAGGAGCTCCCACAGGGCGGCGAGCCCCATTCCCCCGAACAGGTAGGACACGCCGATCTGGCCTCCCTGCCCGGCCTTGACCAGTTCGGCCGCGGCGACCGACTCGGGGAAGACGAGATCCGACTCGACGACGAGCGTGCGCCTCAACACGATGACGAACAGCACGCCGAGGATGCCGCCGATCATCATGATGACGGTGCTGGGGAAATAGTGCAGGGTGTCCCAGGCGCCGGCCATGACGAACGCGGGCAGCGTGAAGATCGCACCGGCGACGAGGGCCTCGCCGACCGACGCGGTCGTCCGGGCGATGTTCTCCTCGAGGATCGTGCCGCCGAACATCTTCAGGAAGGCCATCGCGACGACGGCCGCCGGGAAGCTGGCGGCGACCGTCAGCCCGGCTTTCATACCGAGATAGGCATTCGCGGCGCCGAGGATCACGGCCATCACGACACCCAGCAGGACAGCCTTGACGGTGAACTCGGCCATCGACTTCTCGGCCGGAACGTACGGGCGGTACGTTTGCTGGCTCATCGGTCCTCCGAGTGTTCAAGGGTCAGGAATTCTATCGGCCACTTTAAATGGATGTCAACAACGGGCCGGATCAGATGTACTTCAACGCATCGTGCCGCGGCGTCAGTCCGGTTCGCGTCAGTATCATCAGGGCCGGCAGCATCGTCAGCGCGGTGATCAGGCAGGTGAACGAACCGATGGTGCAGACGAGCCCCATGGAGCTCAAGCCCGGGTAGTTCGACACCCCCAGAGCGCCGAACCCGGCGATGTTCGTCATCGCCGCCATGACGACGGCCTTGCCGGTCTCGAGCAATCCGGCCGGGTTGCTCAACCCCTCCTGGGAGATGCGGTGGATGATGTGGATCCCGTAGTCGATCCCGACCCCGAGGATCATGGTGGTGACGAAGGCATTGACGAAGTTCATCTTGATCCCGAAGATCGACATTGCCGCCAGCATCCAGACGACACCGACGAGAACCTGAATATTGGCCAGCACCATCAGCCACCAGCTGCGGAAGTCGAGCCACAACAGCACCGTGACCAGCGCGATTCCGACCAGGACCGCGCGCCATGCGTCGCGCTTGAAGATGCGCCGCATTTCGGTGCTGACGATGTTCACGCCGGTCAGCTCGGTCCCCTCGGCGGGGTTGTCGAGCGCCTCTAAAAGCCCGGGGGGGATGATCCGCTTCGCCTCCGGGTCGGCGGGGAACAGGTGGGTGACCGAGCGGTAGCCGCCGCCCTCGTCGGGCCGCACATATCGTTTGACGAAACGATCCAGACCGGCCCGGCTGAGGTCCTCGACTGAGATCGGCTGTTCGGGGCGGAGCGTCGCGGGCAGGGCGTCGATGTAATCGTCGTAAACCCCCTCGCGAAACCCCTGAGCACGCAGGGCGGCGCGGAACGTCCGCGCGATACGATCGATGTTGAACGGGCCCGAGCCCCCCTCGTGCAGCGCCGCGATCACCGCCAGCTGTTCCTCGCGCGGCGGCAGGTAGTTCGTGATCGATTCGTATCCGAGCAGCGTGCCGTCCTCTTTGAACTTCTCCAGCGTCTGGTTGACCTCGCGGTTCTTGCGCAGGAGGGTGTCGATGTCTCCCGCGCGGCAGATCACCATCATCGGATGAAAGCTGGCGCCGAAGCGTTCACCGATCTGTTCCTGCACGATGATGCCGGCGTTGTTGGGGCTGCGCAGATCCTTGACGCTGTCGCTGAACTCGATGTTCCACGCCCAGTAGCCCGCGATCGCCGTCACCAGCGCTGTTCCGATCACGACCGGCAGCGGGTTGCGCGTGCTCCAGGAGATCAGGTTTTCGACGCCGAACGAGTGCAGGTAGAGCTTCTTGGTCACGTCGGTCTTCCTGCGGCGTCCCTCATTCCACGCGATCATCGCCGGCAGGAGGAAGAGAATCGCCACCAGGCAGAGCAGGATGCCGGAGCCGACGAGGAAGCCGAAGTCGCGGAGCCCCTTGTACTCCGTGATGCACATCGCGTAGAAGGTGCCGGCGGAGGTGATGGCGCCGGTGAAGACGCCGAACGCCGAGACCCCCATCATGAGTCGCAGCGCCTCGGGCATCGACTTGCCCCGGCTGCGTTCCTCGACGTAACGCGCATACATGACGATGGTGAAGTCGGTCCCCAGCCCCATCAGCATGGCGCTGAATCCGGTCGTCGCGGAGTTCAGGTTTCTCAGACAGATATAGGCGATCGCCAGGGTAAAGCACTGGCCGACGATCAGCGGCACGGACGAGTAGAGGATCGCTCCGAAGCGGCGGTAGCAGAAATAGTAGAGCAGAATGATCAGGAAGAAGGCGAGCGGACCGTTCCACCGCATGTCCTGCTTGATCAGTTCGCTGTCGGCGAGCGCCACCGCGTAGCCGCCGCCGTACGAAACGCGGGGGGCGAGCGCGGTCCCGTCCGTCTCTCCGCGGCCCGGGATCGCGGCCCCCTCCGCGGCCAGTTCCTTCGCGAACTGGCTCGAGATGCGTGCCACGGCGCCCTCCACCTCATTGAGCAGGGTCTTGTTGAACGCCAGATCCTGAGCCGGGCTGATCGGCTTCACGATGAGCAGCAGTGCGCCGCCGTCCTTCGACAGAAAGTACCCGCCGTTGAGGTCGAAGCGCAGCGGGCCCTTGCTGCGCATCACCGCTTCGATCAGCAGCGGGCTGATCAGGAACGGGTCCTGCTCGAGAATTCGCTTGGAGAGGAATGAGGAGGGGCCGGTCAGCTGGCTGTAGTTCTCGCGCACACGATCGTGTATCGCCTCGTCGCTGAACTTGGCCGCCAGTTCCGGGATCTTCTCGCGGGGCAGGAACAGGGTCTGGTTTCTGCGCAGGAACGCGAACAGAGGGCTCGAGGTGTCGATCTTGTGCTCGACGTAGATCACGGACGGGAGAGTACTCATCCCGTCGGCGAGCAGGTCGGCGAACGCCTGCAGATCCTCGACACCCTGGCCGTCGCGCGCCTCGACCAGCACGAGCAGGTAGTCGAGGCTGCCGAAATCCTCGATCGCCTCGCGGAACGTGTCGACGATCCGGTTGTTGCGGGGAGCGAGGTTGAGAACGTCACCGTCGAGCGACAGGCGGGTGCCGAGGTACAGGCTCACCACCACGAGCAGGAGCGTCACGAGGAAGACGAGGCCGTAACGCCGGCGCGAGAACTCCTCGATGCGCAGGAACAGCCCCTGCTTGACGCCGGGCTTCAACGTCCCTTCCTCCATCGCGGTCGGGACCGTTTCATCAGAGTTCCCGGCGCCCCTCGAGCGCCTTCCCGACCGTCACCTCGTCGGCGTACTCGAGCTCGGAGCCGACGGGAAGCCCGAGGCCAATCCGCGTGACCCGCACGCCCAGCGGCTTGAGCAGGCGCGCCAGATAAACCGCCGTCGCCTCCCCCTCGACGTTGGGGTTGGTCGCCAGAATCACTTCCTTGACCGAGCCGTCCTTGAGCCGCTCCAGCAGCGGCGCGATCTTCAGATCGTCCGGGCCGACTCCGCGCAGCGGGGAGAGCGACCCATGCAGGATGTGGAAGAGGCCGTGGAACTGGCCCGACTTCTCGATCGCCACGACGTTGTGGGGCTCCTCGAGGACGCAGATCGAGGCGCGGTCGCGCCCGGCGTCGGAGCAGACGAGACAGGTGTCGGTGTCGGTGATGTTGAAGCAGGTGGAGCAGAGCCGGATCGATTCCTTGACGTCGAGGATCGCGTCGGCGAGTGCGCGCGCCTCGTCACGGGAGGCGCCGAGGAGGAAAAAGGCGAGCCGCTGGGCCGACTTGCCGCCGATCCCCGGGAGTTTCTTCAGGCGTTCGATGAGACGATCGAGAGGGGGTGCGAAGCGCATCCTGATCAGAACCCGGGCAGCTTGAGGCCGCCCATCTTCTGCCCGAGCGCCTCCTCAACCTTGCGGTTTGCCTCGTTGACGGCGGCACGGACGAGATCCTCCAGCATTTCGGCGTCGCCACTCTCGATCACCTCGGGGGAGATCTTGACCCCGAGCAGTTCGCGGCTGCCCGACATGGTGACGTTGACCATGCCGCCGCCCGCCGACGCCTCGACCTTCAGCTCGGCGATCTCGTGCTGCATCTTTTCCTGCATCTTCTGCGCCTGTTGCATCAGCGCTTTCATGTCCATCGTCTGTCTCTCCCCGGGAATGTGGCTCTGCGGGCGAATCTTTGCGCTCAGACCGAATCGACGTCGACGATCTCCCCGCCGAACGCCTCCAGAACCTTCTGGACCGCCGGTTCCTTCATGGCGTCCTCGCGCAGGCGCCTCTTGCGGCTCTCTTCCGCCTCGGCCGGCGACGCCTCGGAGGTATCGATGAGAGCCGGCGCGGCCGTCTCGACGCGGATCGACAGCGCACGTCCCGCGAGCTCGCCAGCCGCCTGTTTCAGATACTCGATTGAATCGCGGCTTGCGATCTTCTCTTTGAAGAATTCTTGCTTCTCGCCGAACGCGATGCACAGAGCGTCGTCACGGATTTCGACCCACGCAGCCTGCTCGAGAAAGCCTCCCAGAGCACCGCGTTCGTCGTGAACCTTCTTGAGAATCGCCTCGACCACCGCTGTCTCCTCCGAGGCGGCCCGCGCCGGACGTGTCGCGGAATCCGGCGCCGGAGTTTCGGGTTTCGCCGGGGAGGGCGCGGCCCCTGAGGGCTGCGGGGCGGTCGGCGCCGCTTCCCTGCGCCCGCGCGGACTCCGGCCCGGAGGGGTGGTCGGGGAAGGGGGGTCAGACCCCTGAGATCCTGGACCTCCCGGCGCCTTCTCCAGGCGTGCGATCAGATCCTCGATGGGACGGAGATCCTGCAGCCGGCTGAGCTTGATCGACATCGCCTCCAACAGGAAGCGCGGGTGGGCCGAGCTCTTCAGTCTCGGCTCCTCGCGGGTCATCAGCTCCAGCAGCCGCAACAGCGCGTCCTCGCCGAACTCCTTGCCGATCTCCGTGAGCGAGCGGATCTCATCGGCGGTGCCGGTCAGGTGCCGGGCCGGATCGGGCACGACGCAGGCCAGAAGCAGGTCGCGCCCGTACGCCATCAAATCCTCGAGGTACTGGACCGGCTGATATCCCTTATCGAAGACACTCTCGATGATGCCGATCAACCGATCGCAATCGCGCGACTTCACGGCGGTGAAGAATCCGGTCACCAGTTCGCGATCGATTACGCCGAGAATCGTCCGGGCCTGCTCGACGCTGATCGTGTCGCCGGAGAACGCGATCACCTGGTCCAGCGCGCTCTGGGCATCGCGCAGCGATCCCTCCGCGAGACGACCGATCAGATCGAGCGATCCCTCCCCGAACTTCACCCCCTCGCCTCCCGCGATCCGCTCGAGGTGCGCGCGGATCTCTGCCGTCGCGATCCTCTTGAACTCGAAATGCTGGCAGCGGGAGAGAATGGTGAGCGGGATCTTCCGGTATTCGGTCGTGGCGAACAGGAACAGCACGCGAGCCGGCGGCTCCTCGAGGGTCTTTAGCAGCGCGTTCCATGCCTCCGAGGTCAGCATGTGGACCTCGTCGATGATGTAGATCTTGTACCGATCGCGCGCCGGCGCATAGCGCACCGTCTCGCGCAGTTCCCGGATGGCGTCGATGCCCCGATTGCTCGCGCCGTCGATCTCCAGCACGTCGAGGCTGCGGCTGGTGGCGATCTCATCGCAGGATGAGCACTCGTTGCACGGCTTCGGCGTCGGACCCTGGGCACAGTTCAGCGATTTCGCCATCAGAC
>JAZGDH010000277.1:0-2945 GCA_036477555.1 Acidobacteriota bacterium | reverse complement strand
CGGACGGGGCGGACCGAGCGGCCCCTCCGGATCGCGCGGCCCCCTCGAATCGCGTGAATCTCGAGGATCTGTCGCTTGGTGGGGCGCGACTCGTGAGCACGAGGGATATCGCCACGGGGACGGACGTCGTTCTCGCCCTGCGAGAATCGTCCGCGCTGCCGCGCCAGGTCGCCCTGCCGGGACGCGTCATCCGATCGCGCCCGCTTCTGGATAGACCCGGGTTCGAGGCTGTCTTGATGTTTTCGGTGAGCAATGCACCACATTACAAGCTGGCCGGGATCCTCGCGGATCTCGATGTCGGCGGTTCGGCGTCCAGGGAGACGAACGGTTGATCACGCTGGAGGAGGCCGCCCGCTACAGGGAGGAGCTGCTCGCCGTACTCAAAGAGGATGCCCATAACGAGGAGCGCCTGCTCAAGCGGCTGGATCAGATTCGTACCCAGAGCGGGCTGCAGGCGTATGCCGCTCTCCTGCTGATCCTGACACGCCTGCCGTTCGAGGAGACGGAAGCGCGCCGGCACTGGGAGGCGGTCCTGAAGCACCGGCGGAGCCTCTGCGAGACGCTCGAGCGCCAGGTCGGGCTGCGCGTCGCCCTGCTCGACTACTTCATCAATGTCAACCGGCAGCTGACCAGCCCGCGGATCGTCGACCTTTCGCTGGCCGAACGTCAGGAGTCGTCAGCCCAGACCGATATTCAGACCGGTCTGTTCACCGCGCGGCAGTTCCTGTCGGCCCTGCAGAAGGAAAGCCGCCGCTCCAAGCGCTACCGGCTCGACCTGTGCGTCCTGTACATCGACCTGGACGATTACCGTGAGCTGAACGAAAGGCATGGAGAGATCGTGGGTGACATTCTCCTGCGTGAGATCGCCATCCTGCTCAAGAACAAGATCCGGGACATCGACGTTGCGGCGCGTCTCTCCGGCGAGGAGTTCGGCATCCTTCTCCCCGAGACCGAGCGGATGGGGGCCTATCTCGTGGCCGAGCGGATTCGTAGGGAGGCGGAGCGGCACTTCCTGCGGCGGGACATCGACGGCCGGCCGATCGCACTGACCGTGACGGTCGGAGTGGCGAAGTACCCCGATGATGCCACCACCGCCGATCGACTGATGCGGCGCGCCGAAGAGGCGATGCATCAGGCGAAGGCGAGGGGTGGCAACTCGGTCGGTGTCTATTACCAGGAGCGCCGCAATTACATCCGCTTCGACATGGCTCAGCGCCCCGTTCAGATCACCGTCACGCCGGCCGTGGAGGAGGGCGGGGTCCCGAGCCCCTCGCCCGAGCCGCGAAACATCAGCCGCAGCGGTCTGTTATTCGAGAGCGATCGCCCCTACGACATCGGCGAGGAGGTCGTCATTGTCTGTCAGGACGGACGGGACGGTGCCCGCGTGACGCTGCGCGCCCGCGTCGTCCGGATAGAGGAGCTTGAACGGCAACCCGGCTGTTTCGAGGTCGGCGCCGCTTTCCTGCTCGAGTGGGAACATCAGGAGGCGCAGGTCACCGAGTTCCTGCGCCGTGGCGGTATGGTCGCCAGCGCCTGAGGCGCCGATGCTGATTCTCGGGATCGATACGGCGAGTCGAAAGGGGAGTATCGCCCTGGCCCGATCGGGTCAGCCGGTCGCCGATGTTCGCCTGGATGAGGGCGGAGCGCGTGCCCGGGATCTGGTCGCCCGCATTGACGTCCTGCTTCGCGGAGCTGGGTTGCGGACCGACTCCCTCGACGGGATCGCCATGTCGATCGGCCCCGGCTCGTTCATGGGGGTGCGGATCGGGATGGCGACCGGCAAGGGACTCGCCTACAGCCTCGGGATCGGCCTCCTCGGGATGTCGACCCTCGAGGCGCTGGCGCGGGCGGTCCTTCCCGTCGCCGTGTCGACGGAAGAGCCGATCTGCCCGGCGATGGAAGCGGGACGGGGGGAGGTGTACGCCGCCCTCTTCCAAAAGGAGGGGGCAGGAGTGCGGCGCCTCGACCCGGACCGCTCCTGGGATCCCACCGTGCTGGCGGGGGAGCTGCCGCGGGGAGCCATCGTCGCGGGTGACGGGAGCGCGACGCTGATGAAGGCCGCCGCCGGGATCGGCCGGACCCTGCGCGACGCGGGGGAGATACCGCCCCTTGCCACGACGATCGCGGTCTGGGGTACCCTGACTCAGCGTTCCGGGGCGACCTACACACCCGGAGTCCCGAGCCCCAACTACGTCCGACCGTGGGATGCGGAGGCGGCACGACGAAAAAAGTGAGACCGGGGTCGGGGAAAGGCGGCCCCGAACCGATCGCCATTCAGGAGATGTCGCTGCAGGACGTGCCGGCTGTCGCGGCGATCGAGAAGGTCTCCATGCCGACCCCCTGGGGCGAAAAATCATTCCGGCATGAGATTCTCGAGAATCCGTTCGCAAGTCTGTTCGTCGTCAGGCACCAGGAGAGCGAGACGATCATCGGTTTCGCCTGCGTATGGCTCGTCGACGGGGAGATGAAAATCAACTCGCTCGGAGTGCTTCCGGCCTGGCGCAATCGCGGTATCGGCCGAAGGTCCCTCCGTTTCCTGCTGGATTACGCCGTGGCGCAGGGATGCTCCGAGGCGACGCTCGAGGTCCGACCCAGTAACGTGAGCGCCATCGGGCTCTATCGCGCAGCCGGCTTCAAGGCGGTCGGCCGCCGGAGGAGTTACTACACCGACACCCATGAGGACGCCGTCGTGATGCATCTGCGCCTGCCTGCTCGTGCACCATCTCCGGGGGAACCGACATAAGGACCGGCCGAGTTGCCCTGCGAGTGTGGCGCCGTGTCCGGAGGGTGCAGGCCACGGCGCCACAGTCGGGGGATCCCTCAGAGGCAGTTAGGGTTGCGTCCCCCTCGGTGGGGTGCTACAATTCACGCCTACGATGCTGACTGTTTGCAGAACACACCCTGTCTTCATCCCCTTCGGAGCAGGAGGAGGTTACGCCTATGGT
>JAZGDH010000276.1:0-2561 GCA_036477555.1 Acidobacteriota bacterium | reverse complement strand
GGTGTCTTCTCGATCCTCGACCGCTTCGGGATCGATCTCGGCCAGCAGCCGTTTCTCGAGCGGCTCCAGGCACTCCCGATCCTCGACATGCTGAAGACGACGGCCGGGACCGTCGCCACTCTTCTATCGACCGGCCTGATGACGCTGATCTTCGTGATCTACCTTCTGCTCGGACGACAACCCAACCGCCTGCGGACCGGCCTTTACGCCGACATGGATCTCAAGATTCGCCGGTATGTCGTCACCAAGGTCGCAACCTCGGCAGCCACCGGGATCCTGGTCGGAACGATCCTGGCGCTGTTCGGTCTGGATCTGGCGCTGGTGTTCGGCGTCATGGCGTTTCTGCTCAACTTCATTCCCAGCATCGGCTCGATTCTCTCGACCCTCCTGCCGATCCCGATGGCGATCGTGCAGTTCGAAAGCATCTGGATGATCGCGGGGGTCATCATCGTGCCGGGAGTGATTCAGGTGGTGATCGGCAGCGGAATCGAGCCGAAGATCATGGGAGAGGGGCTCGAGCTGCACCCCGTGACGATCCTCCTCGCCCTGGTCTTCTGGGGCCTGTTGTGGGGTGTGGTCGGGATGCTGCTGGCGGCGCCGATCACCGCCGTCGCCAAGCTGGTGATGCAGCGTTTCGAGATGACCCGGCCGGCCGCCGATCTGCTCGCGGGTCGTCTCCCCAGTCTCGCGCCAGCGAGCGGGTCATGAAGCGCGTACGCTGCCGGCTCGGCCGCCAAGCGCGGTCGGTGGTCGGGAATGGTTGTAGGATAGAAGGATCCTGTCGACGCGGTCTCAGGGCGATCGGCCGGTACGACTGACCGGCCGAAAGGGGTGCGGAGCGCCATGTCCGAAGTGAATCTGGGGGTTCGTCGATTCCGCCATCCGGGATCGGGCCGGCGCAAGACGCGCGTCGAGGCCCGCGGGCGCCAGGTTGACGAGACCGCCCTCGATCAGATCACCTCCCTGCTGGGCGACCGCCCGCGCCGCCGTGATCTTCTGGTCGAATACCTCCATCTCATCCAGGATCGCCACGGCCACCTCTCGGCGCCGCACCTCCGGGCGCTGGCCGAGGAGATGCGGCTGCCGATGGCCGAGGTGTTCGAGGTCGCAACCTTCTACGCCCACTTCGACGTCGTCAAGGAGGGGGAGACGCCGCCTCCCCCGCTGACCGTGCGGGTCTGCGACGGGCTGACCTGCGAGATGATGGGCGCCCGGCGGCTGCTCGATACGCTGCCGGCCCGGGTCGGATCCGGGGTGCGCGTCGTGCGCGCGCCCTGCATCGGCCGCTGCGATCAGGCGCCGGCCGCTTTCGTCGGCCGCTGCGAAGTCGTCCGCGCGAGCGTCGACGGGATTACGAAGGTCGCGAAGGAGGGCCGGATCGAACCACAGATCCCGAAGGGAATCGATTTCGCGGCCTACACCTCCGGAGGCGGATACCGTCTGCTGCGCTCCTGCCGCGACGGCACGCGCACCCCCGAAGAGATCATCGGCGTCATCGAGGCGTCCGGGTTGCGCGGGGTGGGGGGCGCGGGCTTCCCGGCGGGACGCAAGTGGCGTTTCGTCCGCAAAGAGCCGAAGCCGCGCCTGATGGTCGTCAACGCCGACGAGGGGGAGCCGGGCACCTTCAAGGATCGCCACTACATGGGAGGCGATCCCCATCGCATGCTGGAGGGGATGCTGATCGGCGCGTGGGCGGTCGAGGCGGATGACGTTTACATTTACCTGCGCGACGAATATCCGGGAATTCGTGAACTGCTGCTTCGCGAGATCGCCGAAGTCGAGAAGGCGGGTCTCGCGCAGCCGGGCCGCATCCATCTGCGACGCGGCGCGGGAGCTTACATCTGCGGCGAGGAGGGCGCGATGCTGGAGAGCATCGAGGGGAAGCGCGGCCTGCCGCGCCACCGGCCACCATTCCCGACGCAGGTTGGTCTGTTCGGCCGGCCGACGCTGATTCACAACGTCGAGACCGTCTTCTGGGTCCGCGAGCTGGTGGAGAAAGGGCCCGAATGGTTCACGACACAGGGACGCCACGGCCGTAACGGCCTGAGGAGCTTCTCGGTCTCGGGGCGGGTGAAGGAGCCCGGCGTCAAGCTGGCCCCCGCCGGGATCACGGTGCGCGAGCTGATTGACGAACACTGCGACGGCATGGCGGACGGGCACGCGTTCAGGGGATATCTACCGGGCGGCGCCTCGGGAGGGATCCTGCCCGCGTCGCTCGGCGACATCCCGCTCGACTTCGACACGCTGAACGAGCACGGCTGCTTCATCGGTTCGGCGGCGGTTATCATCCTCTCGGATCAGGACAGCGTGCGCGACGTGGCGCTGAACCTGATGCGCTTCTTCGCCGACGAGAGCTGCGGCCAGTGCACGCCCTGTCGCGTCGGAACCGAGAAGGCGGTCGAGCTGATGAGCCGGAAGCGGTGGGATGCCCCGCTGCTCGAGGAGCTGTCGGCCGCGATGATCCACGCCTCGATCTGCGGGCTCGGCCAGGCCGCCCCCACTCCCCTGCTCATGGCGATGAAGCACTTCCCGGAGGATGTCGCATGAGCGGGATCCGCTTC
>JAZGDH010000275.1:0-2003 GCA_036477555.1 Acidobacteriota bacterium | reverse complement strand
CAGCCGGTCGTCTTCATAAAACCGTTCCTGGGCGAGATGGATTTCTGGGCCGGGACATTCGGGCTGGCGGTCTTCGCCCTCGTCGAGGTGATTCTCTTCGCCTGGGTGTTCGGCATGGACCGGGCGTGGGAGGAAATCACACGAGGCGCCGACATCCGCATCCCGCGATTCTTCTACTACACGATCCGTTACATCACCCCGTTCTTCCTGATCATCATCCTCGCGGTCTGGACCTGGCAGGACGCTCTCCCGAGGTTGATGATGGACAACGTCGATCAGGCCGATCGGCCCGGGGTCCTGTGGGCGCGCGTCGTCCTGGTCGGGATCATGTCCAGCCTTCTCCTCTTGATCGGCTATGCCTGGCGGCGCCGCGACCACGCAGCGAGGAGCTCATGATCGCGGCGGCGATCCCGGCCGGTCTGACGACCGGCGGCGCAATCTTCATCACGCTGGCCTGGAGCGGCATCCTCGGCCTGACGATCTTCTGCTTCTACAGGGTGTTCTCGACGCGCGACCGGGAGAAGTAGAGGGCGCGCGAGACCCTTCAGACGAAGGTGGCGATTTCGGAGAGGGCCCGCCGGGTGATCGCCGGCACGCGCGTGTCATCGGCCGGATGACCGACGACGAGAATCAGAAACGGCGTCTCGTTGTCGGGCCGTCCGAGCAGTCCGTTCAGAAACCTCATCGGTCTCGGTGTGTGCGTGAGTGTCACCAGCCCCGCAAGATGCAGTGCTGTGATCAGAAGGCCGGTCGCGATCCCGACCGACTCCTGGACGTAATAACGTTTCGACACGGCGCCGTCCGGCTTACGACCGTAGCGCTCGGCGAAGATCACGACCAGGCACGGCGCGGTCTCGAGAAACGGCTTGTCCTCGGTGGTCCCGAGGGGCGCCAGCGCCTCGAGCCACTCCTCGGGCGCCCGGCCACTGTAGAACCGGCGCTCTTCCTCCTCCGCCCCTTGTCGAATTCTGCGCTTGAGATCCGGATCGGACACGACGACGAAGTGCCAGGGCTGCAGATTCGCTCCGCTCGGGGCCGTGCCGGCCGCCCGCAGGCAATCGTCGATGACCGCCCGATCGGCCGGGGCCTCGGAGAACTGCCGGACCGATCGCCTCCGACGCATCGCCTCGTAAAAGGCTCGGGCGCGTCGACGCGCCTCCTCGATCGAGACCGATTCCATCGGCTCGAGCGGAATGAACCTCGGGTCGTTCATTGGGTGGTTCTCTCCGGTATGTCGTTTCGAACGATCTCCAGAAGCTTCGCGGTTTCGACGTTTCTCCCACTGATGACCGCCGCGACACGTCGCCCGCGCGGAACACGCCCGGCGCGAAGCGCCGCGACACAGACTGCGCCTCCACCTTCCACCACGACGCCGTGGGTGCGGAGCATGAATGCCATGGCCGCGGCGATCTCCTCCTCGGAGACCAGGATTGTCCCGTCAACGACCGCCTGGCAGATGCGGAACGAGTAGCGGTTGTCGTCACCGAGACTCCCGGCCAGAGCGTCGGCCAGCGACGGATCTTCACCCACCCCGACGACCTTTCCGGCGCGCAGGCTCTCGTGCATGGCAGCACTGCGCTCCATGCTGGCTCCCAGGACCCGGATATCGGGGTCAATTGATTTTGCCGCCAGGGCGATCCCCCCGATCAGGCCACCTCCGGAGATCGGCACCACGAGGATCTCGACGTTGCGGAAGTCCTCCAGAATCTCCAGGCCGATCGTCCCCTGCCCGGCGATGACCGCCGGATCATCGTACGGATGGATGAAGGTCAGGTCCTGTTCCCGCTCGATCGCATGCGCCCGGATCGAGGCCTCTTCATAGGTCGCTCCTGCGATCAGGACCTCGGCGCCGTAGGAGCGAATCCCCTCGGCCTTATTCGGTGGCACCCCCTCCCCCAGGCAGATGAGCGCCTTCAGGCCCAGCCGGGAGGCGACCGCGGCGACCGCCCGGCCGTGGTTGCCGCTCGACACGGCGATCACCCCCCGCGCGCGATCGGCGGCCG
>JAZGDH010000274.1:0-3203 GCA_036477555.1 Acidobacteriota bacterium | reverse complement strand
TGTGCGGGATGCTGCTCTATCGGTTCCGCGACACCAGCGCGAAGCGATTAATCATCGCGGGGGTGTGCGTCCTGGCGATCCTGACACCGATCCGATTCGCCGACCTGTGGAACGTGAGCATGCTGCTCGAGAGGGAGGCGTCCGCGATCGCGATCGAGGCTGAGGGAGGGACACCGACCGAAGAGCAGGCCGCCGCGACGGAGGCGCTCGAAATGCACCGCACCTTCTTCAGCCCGACGGAGGAACAGGTGCAGGAAGAGATCGACACCCTGCGCTCCGGCTACGGCGCGATCTTCGTCCGGCTCGCAGGTATGTCGATCATCTTTCAGACAGCCGTGTTCCTTCTATTCCTGGTGTGGGACGTCGTCGGGATGATGCTCCTCGGGATGGGAATGATGAAGCTCGGTCTCTTCAGCGCGGCGCGGACAGGCCGGTTCTACTCGGGCATGGTCGTGATCGGCTACGGGATCGGCATCCCCCTGACGATCGCGATCGCCTGGAGCATCAACGCGAGCGGATTCGACATGCCGCACTTCCGCCGCCTGCAGTTGCTCATGGACATCAATCGTTTCTCGGTAGCGGCCGGCCACATCGGTGTCGTGATGCTGATCTGCCGGTCCGGGATCCTGCCATGGATTCGGGCGCGACTTGCGGCGGTCGGGAGAATGGCGTTGACCAACTATATCGGCCAGACGGTCATCGGAACGCTCGTCTTTTACGGATACGGCCTCGGCCTGTACGGTCACCTGCAGCGCTACCAGCTCTACTTCGTCGTGCTCGGGATCTGGCTGATCCAGCTGACCGTCAGCCCGATCTGGCTGCGGCGCTTCCGCTTCGGACCGATGGAGTGGCTGTGGCGCTCGCTCACCTACAAGACCCGCCAGCCGATGCGCATCGCGCGCTACTGAGGCGCATCACGGGCTCCTGAGGCGGCACGGCGCTCTGGTGACACGGCGCCCTCCTGCGACAGATCCGACCGTCAGAAGATCTTGATCGTCTCGTTGGCGTTGATGAACAGGACGTCGCGCAGGTCGGCATGGGCCATGAGGGCCTGCTCGGGGTTTTCGAAGATCTCGTGGCGCGTGAGTCCCAGGATAGTGAGATCGGCCTGCGCTGAGCGCTCGCGTGTCTCACGCTCAAACGACGATTCGTCGTCGTACTTGACCGGCGTGATCCGGTCGGGGGAGATCGGCAGGTGCCCCTCGGTGATCATTTCGGTCACCTTCTCCATCTCCTCCTCCACCATCGCCGCCGGGTAGCAGGCAAAGAGGCTGATCTCGGCGTCATCCCAGTCGGGGTGGCCGATCAGGATGTAGGACAGGAGAATCTGCAGCGAGGCATTTTGCAGATCATCGGCGGTCAGCCAGACATGGATGTTCTTGTGGTATCCGAAGCGGTAGCCGGATGAGCGGAGTACGCAGACGTTGAACCCAAGCGGCGCCACCAGGCGTGCTCCCTGGATGATCTCCTCCAGCTCCTCCGGTCGATCCTTGGCGAACTCGAACAGGATGCTGTTGTTCGGAAGCCCGGAGACGCCGGGCAGCTGGATCACCTGCGCCAGCGCCGTCGTGTGGGACGGCGCGATGAGCGCCTTGACGAACACACCGGCGTGGCTCGCCTCGGTGCGCGCGATCAGTTTCCTCTCGCTCTCCTGCGCGGCCTTGTGCGACTCGGGGGTGAGCCGTCCCTCGATGTAGTGGATCATCTGACTGAATCCGTGGCGCTGGCTGAACCAGCGCAGCAGATCGAAGATGTCCAGTCGGTCCAGCGCATGACGGGTGATCGCGACAAACGAGGGTCGCCAGTCGCGAATGCGCCCCGCCAGATCGCTCTGCTGCAGCATGATCTGCATGCGCCGCGTGGCCTGGAACATCACCCCTTCGAGAATGGCGCTGAGGTCGCGCTCGTCGCGGCGCGTATAACGCAGCGCCTTGTAGATCACCCACATGATCACCAGCAGCGCGATGGACGTCCACAGCGCCATCTTGATCATCATGATCAGGCAGATCAGCGCGCCAAGAAGCGACAGGTACCAGCGCGACCGGAACGTGGGCCGGTAGGAAGGGTTGCCGGCGAAGTGCTCGAGGAACGACACGCTGCATAGCGCGCCGTACGTCACCATGAAGAATATGCTGATGATCTGCGCGACGAAGTTGACGTTGCCGGCGACGACGAAGACGAGAGCGAAGGCGCCCGAGATGATCGTCGCGTTGACCGGCTCGCGGGTCGGCCCGCGCCCGCGGGCCAGGAAGGCTGCCAGACGGACGGTCGGCAGCACCCGGTCACGGGCCAGCGCCTGCAGCGTGCGCGGTGCCACGAGTAGCGATCCGACCGCGGAGGAGATGGTCGCGGCGGCCAGGCCGATCGGAATGATCGGCCCCCACAGAGCGATCTTCGACATCACCATCGGATCGCCGGCCAGCTCCTGAGGCGTGGCGCTGCCGGCCAGCTTCAACACCACCCCGACATAGACAATCATGCCGACGAGGGTCGCCGACAGGACGCCGAGGGGGATCGACCGCCCGGGGTTGCGCAGGTCCCCCGACAACCCGACGCCGGCCGTCATCCCGGTGAATGCCGGGAAGCAGATCGCGAAGACGAAGATGAATGGTGCGGCGTCGCCGATGTGCGCATTCAGCGGGATCTGCGTGACGAACTCGCCCGACGTTCCTTTCCCCAGGAAGAACATGGTCAGCGACACGCCGAGGATCACGCAGACGACGTAGAGGGCCCGCACCCCCATCGAGGCCCCCTTCTTGACCATGATCACGATCAGGATCACCGTCGCGGGGACGCTGACGATCTGCGGTTCCAGGGTGTAGCCGAACCGGCTTTCGACCATGGTGAAGATCGGCCGGAACGCCTCGGCGAACGCGATCATGTAAAACGCCACCGAGACCGCCTGCGACATGTAGAGCGAAATGCCGATGGCGCCGCCGATCGTCGTGCCGAACGAGCGGCTGATGATGTAGTACTCGCCGCCCCCCTCGACGCGGCGGTTGGTGGCGATCTCCGCGATCGCCATCGCCGTCGGGATCGTCACCAGGTGGCCGAGCAGGATCAGGAATAGGGTGTTGAGCACCCCCAGGTTTCCGACGGCGTAGCCGAAGCGCAGGAAGAGCAGCGCTCCCAGGATGGTGCTGATCGAGGCGAGAAAGACCGGCGCGGTGCCGAATCCGTGTCCGCGGGTCTCGGCGGTGCGC
>JAZGDH010000273.1:0-9840 GCA_036477555.1 Acidobacteriota bacterium | reverse complement strand
GAGCGCATTGAGTGACGAGACGAACCAGTCACTACCGCCGACGATCCGACCGCCGGTCCAGTGGACGCACCCGATCGGGTACATCCGTTCCGCGCGCTCCTCACCGATCATCGGTACGGCAAGATCGGTGACCCACGGCTCGGGCCACGCCCACAACGCCTGGAACGTCGCGGCCACCCCGAGCTTGCCGAAGCGGGGGGCATCGTCCGGGTGGATCATCTGCAGGTGAACGATGTGATGGCGGGTGTCTTTCCGTCCGTTCGTCTCCCGTGCCACGGTGAACGCATCGAGAGCCATTCGGACCGCCCGGGCACCGATGGCGTGAATATGGATTTGAAGACCGTCGCCGTCGAGCCGGGTCACGATGTCGTCGAGCCGTTCCTGTGAATGGAACGGCTCCCCCCTGTCATCACCGCGACCCAGGTACGGCTCGAGCAGCACGCCGGTTCCGTGCTCAATGACGCCGTCGATGTACACCTTGACCGAATCGACGTCGAGGTTCGGCGTGCGAAATCGCTCGCGCCCGGCAAGCAGTTCGTCAATCGAATCATCCAGAGCCCCCGGGTGCCAGCCGATCGGCGAGAGCGACGCCAGCACTCGCAGCCCGAGGCGGCCGGCGCGATCGAGCGCCGCGTACGGCTCCAGCATCGTCTCGTTCACACCCGGCTCGATCACCGAAGTGATGCCGTAGGAGTGGGCGATCCGCATTCCCGCCTCGATCCATTGCGACCGCTCCTCGATCGAAGGGGCCGGGATCACATCTTCGACCAGTGTGATCGCGGCGTCCCGCAGTGTGCCGCTTGGTTCGCCGGTTTTCGCATCGCGTTCGATGATCCCCTGCGGCGGATCGGGCGTGTCGCGATCGATCCCGGCGCGCCGCAGCGCCTCGGAATTAACCCAGGCGGAGTGACCATCGATTGAATTCAGGTAGACCGGTCGATTGGGATAGATGTCGTCCAGGATCGAACGGTGGGGACTGATGTCGGGGAAGGCGAGAATCTCCCAGCCGCCGCCCAGCACCCATGCGTCTTCGCCGGCGTCCGGCGATTCCGCACAATTCGAGAGCCGTCCGGTGATCTCACCGAGGTCCGCAAGACCGGCGAGGTTGCAGTGCACGTGCAGGAAGCCGCCGGCCGACAGATGGCAGTGCGAATCATTGAAGCCGGGCAGCAGCATCCGGCCCTCGAGGCGGGTGACGGTCGTGGCGGGGCCGATCAACGCCTCGGCGCCGGCATCGTCCCCCACATAGACAATCGCGCCGTCCCGGATCGCGACCGCCGCTGCCCAGGATCGTTCCGCATCGACGGTGTAGACCGCGCCGCCCAGGAAGACGCGATCGGCCGGCCCGGAGGAATCCCGCCCGGAACAACCGCCTGATGAGAGCAGAAGAGGGACGATCAGGAGCAGACAGCTGGCCGGCGAAACAAGCCGGTGCGTTCGCGTCATCAGGCTTTCCTCCCTCCACAGGCCGGCCGCGTTGACCGGCCGGCGAACCACGGGTGGTCCTTCTCCAGGGCGGCGCCTGTCCTGAACACTGCGAGATCGTCGTAAGTCTTCCCGACGATCTGAATCCCGGTCGGTATGCCGTTCGCCGCCATCCCCGAGGGGACGGCGAGGACGGGACAGCGGCTCAGCATGTTGAACTGGTGCGTCATGGCGATCCCCATCTCCGGCTCGATCTCCCGTCCGTTGATGCGGATTCCATCATGAAGATAGTTGAACCCGGCCGGCACCCGGGTCGTCGTAGCTGTGGGACAGATGAAGACTTCGTAATTCTCCATCATCGGTCCAAAGGTTTCATACATCTCCCCGCAGAGCTCGAGCGCCTTCAGCAGCCTGGAAGGATGGATGCGGCGGCTCCTCTCGACACTGTCGCGTGCATAGTCGGTGAGGAGATCGAGCCTCTGTCCGGCGAATCGGTCGATCTGCCCTCCGACCATGAAATCGTAATAGTCGAGCGCAGCCCGATCGACGCGCGCGGTCCACCCGGGATTCACTTCTTCGACCACCGCCCCGAGGTCGCGCAGGAGATCGAGGATCGCCCGCGTGTTGTCGGCGATCTCGGGATCGACGTCCAGGTAGCCGAGATCGATCGACCAGGCGATGCGGCGGCCCCGCAGATCGGTCTCGATCGGAATGGGGATGTTTATCTTAGGGCGCACGGTGGCGATATCTCGGGGATGGGGGCCCGACATGACGTTCTGCATCAGCGCGCAGTCGGCGACGGTCCGGGCGATCGGCCCCTGATGGTTGAATATGTCGAGACTGAACGGCAGGTTTTCCGGATTGCGCCCGTAGGGCGGCTTATACCCCACCAGCCCGCACATCGAGGCCGGCTGCCGGATCGATCCGCCGATATCCGACCCGGTCGCCAGCGTCGCGCTGCCGGCAGCCAGGCTCGCCGCCGACCCGCCGGACGAACCGCCGGGGGTGATCTCGAGGTTCCAGGGGTTGCGCGTCACCCCGTGCAGCCGGGAGTGGGTCTGGAACAGCAGGCAGAACTCCGGTGTCGCCGTGCGCGCGTGGAAGATCGCGCCGGCGGATCGCAGGCGCTCGACGATATAGGCGTCCTGATCGCTGATGTGGTGTTCGAGCAGCAGCGAGCCCTGAGTCGTGCGCTTCCCCTCGATCTCCGGTTCGTCCTTGACCGCGACCGGGATCCCCTCGAGGGCGCCCGGCGCGCTCGCGCCGCCCGCGTAGCGGTGCTCCGCTTCGCGCGCCCCCTCGAGCGCCTCATCGAAATAGCGATCGGTGAAGGCGTTGAGGTGCGGTTCGGTCTCCTCGGCACGGGCGATCAGGGCGCGCAGCAAATCGACGGGGGAGAGTCGTTTCGATCGAAACGCCTCGAGCGCCTCGGTGGCCGGCAGGTAGCAGAGATCGGAGTCCATCCGCGATCCTTCGGTTTGGAGAACGGGAGTATACCGCCAGGAGCCTGTCCGGATCCTGCGTGGGGTCGGATGGCAGCGTAAAAAAAGGTACCCTCCGGAGAGGAGGGTACCCATGAAGATTGACCGGAGGTGGATCCCGGTTAGATCTGCTTCTGCTTCGAAGGGTCGGGAACGAGCCTCAGATACGGCTTCAGCTCTTTCCAGCCCTGCGGATACTTCTTCTTCGCGTCGTCGTTGCTCAGCGCCGGGACGATAATCACATCTTCGCCGTGCTTCCAGTTCACCGGCGTCGCCACCTGGTGTTCGCTGGTCAGCTTCAGCGAATCGATGGCACGGAGGATCTCATCGAAATTGCGGCCGGTGCTGGCCGGGTAGGTGATCGACAGGCGAACCTTCTTGTTCTTGTCGATCACGAAGACCGAGCGCACCGTCAACGTGTCATTCGCGTTCGGGTGGATCATGTCGTACAGGTCGGAGATTTTCCGATCCGCGTCGGCGATCAGCGGAAAGTTCAGCTTCGTGCCCTGCGTCTCCTCGATGTCCTTCGACCAGCCCTCGTGATCCTTGACGCCATCGACGCTCAGGCCGATCACCTTGATGCCGCGCTTCTCGAACTCACCCTTCAGCTTCGCCACCGCGCCGAGTTCGGTCGTGCAGACCGGGGTGTAGTCCTTGGGGTGGGAGAAGAGAACGGCCCACTTGTCGCCCATCCACTGGTAGAAATCAATATCACCCTCTGTAGTGGTCGCCTTGAAGTTCGGCGCCGTGTCGCCCAGACGAATCGCCATGGTCGTACCTCCAAATGCCTGAGTAAAAAAGGTTTGGTGCCTTCAGCACTCTGCGTCGCACGATCAACGTGCGGCGCCGGCCGCGAATTCCCCTCGAATCTGGCGTTCCCGGAGTGTGTGTATCTTAAGACAGGGCAGCCTGTGGGATCAAGAGGATAGACCGACGGGCCCGCGGACCGCCTTCACTGCTTCGGAATCTCCTTCTTCGGGTCGAGGAACGGTTTGGGGACCGTCACCGCTCCGGCGCGCCCGTGCGGCGTCTCGACCTCGTAGGACCGGCCCATCTCCGTGTGCTCGATCGGCAGCATCGCATACCCGATGTTCTTCTCCAGACGCGGCGAGTAGCAGGCGGAGGTGACGCGACCGATGACCCGGCCCCGGTGGGAAACCGGGAAGGGCTCGATCATCTCGTTATTGATGAACGTCCCGAGGTTCGGGCCGTCGATCTCGACGCCGACCAGCTTGCGCGTCGGCCCGTTCGCTTTGATGCGCTGTAACGCATCCTTGCCGACGAAGTCCGCTTCCTGATCGAGATCGACCATCCAGGTGTATCCCATGTCGACCTCGAACGGATTGGTGTCGTACCAGATGTCGGTGCCGAACGCGAGAATTCCGCCCTCGATGCGGCGCATGTGGCAGGGTCCGATCACCCGGAGGTCGTGGGGCACCCCGGCCTCCAGCACGGTGTCCCACAGCTTCAGGCCGTGCCGGGTCGCATCGTGAAGATAGATCTCGTACCCCAGCTCTCCGGTATAACCGGTGCGCGAGACGACGACCTTCATCCCGTTCAGCTCGGTCGCGGTCATGCCGTAATAGGGGATCTCGAGAATCGACGCACCGAACAGATCGACCATCACCTGCTTCGATCCCGGTCCCTGAATCTGCACCGGGGCGACATCCACCTCGCGGATGGTCACATCCATCTTCGAATTGAAGGCGAGCCCCCGGGCCCAAAGGATGACGTCGCTGTCGGCGAGAGATAGCCAGAATCTGTTCTCCTCGAGTCGGAGGAGGACGGGGTCGTTGATGATGCCGCCGTCGGGCGCAGTGATGAAGACGTACTTGCACTGGTTCACGGCGCACTTGTGCATGTCGCGGGGGACCATGCTGTTGACGAAATCGAACGCGTCGGGGCCGGCGATTTCGATCTGCCGCTCGACCCCGACGTCCCAGAGCGTCACCGCCTTCAGAAGATGCCAGTACTCGCCGACCGGGTCGCCGTAGTGCCGCGGGTGATAGGTGTGGTTGTAAACGCTGTACATCTTGACCCCGTGCCGCCGCGAGGCGTGAAAGTACGGGGATTTTCTGATGCGCGAGTAGAGGAGGATTCCGGGGTTCTTAGTGATCGGCATGGTGACGCCTTCCGTCGGTCAGTCCAAGACGCCGCGAGATCGCGTCCGCTGCCTTCATTGTCGGCCGGGCGATCCGGGCCATGTGCGCGGGGCGCATCCGGAACTCGGGGCCCGAGACGCTGATGGCGGCGACAACCGTGCCGTCGGCGCGGCGGACCGGCGCGGCGACCGCGTTCAGCCCTTCCTCCAGCTCTCCGGCCGCCCGGGCCCAGCCGCGCGAGAGGACGCTGCGCAGATCCCTGCGCAGTCGTTTCGGGATGATGATTGTTTTCGGCGTGTGCGCCTCGAGGTGCGGCTTCAGGAGGCGTTCCCGTTCGGCGTCGTCCATGAAGGCAAGCAGCACCTTGCCGTTCGCCGTGCAGTGAAAAGGAAGCCGGCGACCGATCCAGCTGACGCTGACGACCGTGCTGGTGCCGGCGATCTGATCGATATGAACCACGCGATCGCCGTCGAGTATGGCCAGATTCACCGTCTCGCCGGTCGCCCCGGCCAGCTGCTCGAGGCTCGGGCGCGCCTCCCGGACCAGGTCGAGACCCGAGGAGATCGATCCGGCCAGATGCAGCAGCCCGTAGCCGAGACGATACCGCTCGGTCTCGGGATCGCGACGGACCGCGCCCCCGTCCGCCAGCGTCGCCAGCAGGCGCGACGCCGTGGCTTTGTGTACCCGAAGGCGGCCGGCCAGCTCCGTCACGCCCAGATCGCTACTCAGCGCGAGCTCGTCCAGCATCCGCAGGGCCCGCCGCACCGACTGGATGCCGCCGCTCCTAGTGTTGCTCATTACGCAACTCCGTTGTGGACCAAGCAACGGCTGGAAATGTAGATCGATCGCGCCCGGGTGTCAACAAGCGAAATTGAAGATTCGACGAGATTGAAGATTCGATCAGATCACGCCGGCCGAAGGGTTATCGATCGCCCGGGAACGGCTCCAGCCCGCGGTGAGCCGCGAGACGACCGGCAGCAGGACGAGGCCGGCGCCGGCGGCGAGCGACTTGAAGGGGAACAGCAGGGCGCCGCCGGCGTCGTACCAGGCGGCCGGGTCACCCGGCAGGATCCACGCGAACAACTCGGGGTAGGGGATCAGGGGCGGCAGGCCGAACAGCGGCTCGCCCCCTCCCAGCCTCAGGATCAACGACACGGTGAATGCGGTGATCGAGCCGGCGAGGTTCGCCTTACGATCGAACAGAGCGTAGAGCAACTGCGGGAAAAGAAGGACGAACACCAGGTCGCTGCTGAAGAACCAGAGGGCCTGCACGCTCTGGATTTTCATCGCCATCAGCGCGGCGCTCCCGCCGAGCAGAAGGATCGATCCGCGCAGGACGAGCATCATCCGGCGCGGCCCGAGATCGGGAAACAAGAGCCTCTTGCAGCAGTTCCAGCTGAACATCGACCCGGCCGACAGGATCGACGAGCTGAAGCTGGAGGTGACGGCTCCGATGATCGCGCCGATCCCCAGCATCCCGATCAGGAAGGGAGTGGCGTGCGACAATAACAGCGGCAGGGTCTGGGCCGGATGCTCGGCGAGCTGCGCCCGGAGGTCGGCGGGCCAGTCGAACCCGACCGCGGCGATGCCGAACAGTAACGGCGGCACGGTGAGTGCGATGGTGAGTATCCCGGCGATGATCGAATGCTGCCCTGCGCGCGCCGGAGTCCGGCAGGAGAGCACCCTCTGGAAGTAACAGTTCCAGGGGATGCCGCCCAGCATCAGCATGAGACTGGTGTCCCACCAGGCGGTGATCGACTGCCGGCTCCAGAACGAACCTCCGGCGCTGAGCGGCGGGAGCAGCCCGGACCCCTCCGGTCGTGCCGCCTGAAAGGCGAGCCAGCTCGATTCGAGACCACCGCTCGCGGCCAGGGCGAACGGCAGGGCCAGCCCGAGCCCGAGCACGACGAGCCCCAGCTGCAGCGCATCGGTGTAGGCGACCGACCACATTCCGCCGACCATCGTGTAGAGGGTGACGACCACCGCGGACAGGATGATCGCCGTCGCCAGTTTCATCCCCAGGACGACTCCGAATGTCGAACCGATCGCCACGAGCAGCTCGGCACTCCAGAAGATCTCGGCGAACATCGCCGGCAGGAAGAGCACGACGGCCCAGCGCGCTCCAAAGCGCGCCTCGAACGGATCGATCAGGGTGGTGTATCCGAGGGCACGCATCTTCTTTGCGAAGAAGAGGCCGCCCAGGATCAGGCTGATTCCGAAGAAGAGGCCGCCCTGGATTCCGGAGGAGATGCCGATCCGGTACGCCCCCTCGGCGGTGCCGAGCAGGTAGCCGCCGTCCACCCAGGTCGCCGTCATGGTGAGGGTGGCGATCCAGAGCGGCATCGCCCGCCCCGCCAGGATCATGTCGGTCAGACCGCCGGAGCGGACCCGTTTCGCCGCCAGCCACCCCACCAGGAGGAAGACGGCATACATGACGCCGATGACGGCGAAGGTCACGGAGCGCTCATAGGGGAGTGAGAGCGCGCGACGGCGGAAACGCGCCTCGTCGAGGCGCAGCCACGCGGGGCGTCACGCGCGCGACCGGATTAGATCCGGGAGCCATGGCTACCAGAGCTGTCCGCCCGAGACCGTCAGGTCCTGACCCGAGATACCGGCGCTGCGCTCCTGCGCCAGGAACAGGGCCAGGTTGGCGATCTCCTCCGGGGTGATAAGGCGCTGCTGCGGATAGCTTTTCGCGATCTCGTCGATCTTGGCCTTCTCGTCCATCCCCTCGCCCTTCGCGATCGCTCCGATCCAGCGCTTACCGAAGCCGGTGCTGACCCAGGCGGGGCAGATGGCGTTGACCGTGATGTTGTGCTCGCCGACCTCGAGCGCCAGCGCGCGGGTGAGGCCGAGGACGCCCGCCTTCGACGCGCAGTAGGCGCCGTTGCGGGCGCCGCCGACGTTGCCGGCCGTCGAGGAGATATTGATGATCCGCCCCCACTTGTTGCGGATCATATGGGGGAGTGCCGCCTTCGTGCAGAAGTAGGTGCCGGTCAGGTTGACGTCGATCAGGCGCTGCCAGAGCGCGTCGTCGTGGTCGACGATCATCTGCTCGCAGGTGATCCCCGCCGCGTTCACCAGAATGTCGATGCGGCCGAACTCTTTCGCCGCAGTTTCGATGAAGCGCCTGGCGTCGTCGGCCTTCGTCACGTCGAGCGGCACCGCCAGCGCGCGGCCGCCTTCCTTCGTGATCTCGTCGCGCACCTGCCCCAGGTCATCGTCACTGAGCACCGTGACGATCTCCCCCGGTTGGGCCGATCCTTTGTCCTTAGTCAGCGAGCCGACGACGACATCGGCGCCGTCTTCCGCCATGGCGAGGGCGATGGCGCGCCCCATGCCGCTGACGCCCCCGGTAATTGCGGCGACACGTCCCTTGAGACTCATCGAGCACCCTCCCCTCGAGGCCCCCACTCGAGCCTGCTGTCCGACAAATTGACGAAGATCGATTTCCCTCTGGTGTAGGTCAGATAAGCCTCCATGCCGAAGTCCTCACCCAGCCCGCTCCGCTTCAGCCCGCCGTAAGGGACCGACGGGTCCCAGTACTCGACGGTGTTCGCCCAGATCATGCCGGCATCGATCGCCGCGGCCATACGGTGCACGCGGCCCACATTCGTCGTCCAGACGGAGCCGGCCAGCCCATACGTGACGTCGTTGGCGAGCGACACTGCTTGGGCTTCGTCCTTGAACGTGAGGACCGACAGGACGGGCCCGAAGATCTCCTCGCGCGCGATCCGCATCTCGGGCGTCACCTTCGTGAAGATGCTCGGCCAGACGTAGAACCCCTTCTTGAGCGCCGGGTCCTTCTTGAACCCGCCCTCCAGGTACGGGTGCGCCCCCTCTCGCCTCGCCAGATCGAGGTAGCCGGCCACCCGGTCATATTGCGCCTGGCTTACGAGCGGACCGAGATCGGTCTCCTCGCTCATGGGGTCGCCGACGCGCAGCCCCCTCGCGCGCGCCGCTAGGCTCTCGAGGAAAGTCGAGGCGATCGATTCCTCGATGATGAGGCGCGAGCCGGTCGTGCAGATCTGTCCGACGCTGAAGAAGGCGCTGAGCAGCACCCCCGCCACCGCCTGCTCGAGGTCGGCGTCGGCGAACACGACGCTCGCGCTCTTGCCGCCCATCTCGAGGGTCACCGGAAGCACGCGTTCGGCGGCTGCCTTCAGGATCTCCACCCCGACGGCGGTGCTGCCGGTGAACGAGATCTTGTCGATGCGAGGATGGCGGACCAGCGCGGCGCCGGTCTCGGGCCCGCCGTTGACGACGTTGACGACGCCGGGGGGGATGCCGGCCTCCAGGCAGATCTTCGCCAGCTCGACGGTGCTCAGCGGCGTCTGCTCTGCCATCTTCAGCACCACTGTGTTCCCCGCGGCCAGGGCAGGGGCGAGCTTGATGCTGGAGTTCAGGAAGGGATAGTTCCACGGGACGATGCCGGCGACGACTCCGTACGGCTGGCGCAGGGTGTAGTTGAGCAGATGAGTCTCGGAGGGGACGACGGCACTGCGGACCTTGTCCGGTACGCCGGCGTAAAACTCGAAGATCCGCTCGCAGAACGGCAGATCGCCGTCGCGGTTGTCCTTCAACGGCTTGCCGCAGTCGATCGCGTCGATCTTCGCGATCTCGTCGGTGCGGCGACGGATGATCTCCGCAACCTTACCGAGGAGACGGCCACGCTCCCAGGGCGCCATCGTGCGCCACGGCCCTTCGTCGAACGCGCGCCGGGCCGATGCCACGGCCCGATCGACATCCTTCTCGCCGCCTTCGGCGACCGCGCCGATCACCTCCTCGGTGGCCGGGTTGATCGTCTCGAAGGTGCCGCCGTCGACCGACGG
>JAZGDH010000272.1:0-2144 GCA_036477555.1 Acidobacteriota bacterium | reverse complement strand
CGGAAGGCATATTCAGTGGCCGACTCCTGGTCGATGACGTCGACCCCCATCTCCTTCAGGCGGGCGTCAACCACCGCTCTGCGTTCCTTGATCTGCTCGTGGATGCTGAACCCGCTTTTCAGATCCTCCTGCTCCGCCGTCTTGAAGCGCATGATGTACTGTCCTTCGGCGGGCTGGCCGTAGAAGGCGAATCCGGTTGAATCGGAGCCGCGATGCCTGAGGGCCTGAAGCATCGACGTCATCTCACCGCCGATTTCGCCGGGGTCTCCCCGGTGCATGATCGCCGCAATGCCGCACATAGCGTTCGCCTCTCCTTCAGGGAAGGCAGTCCATGTAGGTCTCGATGTCCCATTCGGTGGTCGTGGCGAGAAATTTCTCCCACTCGTCACGCTTGTAATGCATGAAGACCCTGTACAGCTCATCGGGCAGGGCGGCCCGGATCACCTCGTCCTTCTCGAACGCATCGAGTCCTTCACCGAGAGACATCGGCAGCTTGGTGAATTTCGCGCCCTGGTCCACGAGGTCGTAGGTGTTGCGGTCCTCGGGCGGACCCGGGTCGAGCTTGTGTTTGATGCCGTCATCGCATGCCTTGAGAAGACCGGCGGCCATGAGGTACGGGTTGTTCGCGGCGTCGACTGCCTTGTACTCGAACCGGCCGGGTGCGGAGACGCGGACCGCGCATGTGCGGTTCTGATATCCCCAGTTGGCGAAGACCGGCGCCCAGAAGCTGAGGTCCAGCAGCCGCCGGTAGGAGTTGACGGTCGAGGCCCCGAGGACGGTCAGACCCAACAGGTGCTTCATGATCCCGCCCATCGCGTAAAGACCGATCTTCCCGGGCTTACGCAGGTCATCGCTGTCGGGCATGAAGGTGTTCTCGCCGCCCCGGCGATAGGTGAAAGGTTCCTCCAGGCCGGGAAGCGGATCGTTCTTGATCGGGTTCACGACGTCCTCGCCGCCACGCCACAAGGAGATGTTCGTGTGACAGGCCGAGGCCGAGACTCCCATGAACGGCTTCGGCATGAAGCAGGCGATGAGGTTGTGCTCGCGTGCCACCTGCGCGCAGATCTGCCTGTAGGTGCTCAGCCGGTCGCAATTCCTCAAGGCTTCGTCGTACATGAAGTTGAGCTCGAGCTGGCCGGGGGCGTCCTCGTGGTCGCCCTGGATGATGTCGAGGCCCATCTGGCGCGCGTATTCGATGACCTTCAGGAAGACCGGGCGCAGTGACTCGAACTGATCGATGTGGTAGCAGTACGGTTTGGAAAAACCGCCCGCCGGTTTTCCGGATTCGTCCCGTTTCAGCCACATCATTTCCGGTTCGGTCCCCGCGCGCAGATGCAAACCGCCGTGATCCTTCTCGAACTGCTGGTGCAGGCGACGCAGGTTGCCGCGGCAGTCCGAGGTCAGGAAGGCGCCGGCGTTCTCCGGATGCTCGCGGCCCCGGAACAGCGTGCAGAACACCCTGGCGACGTGCTTGTCCCAGGGAAGCTGGACGAATGTCTCGGGCTCCGGAATCCCGACCAGCTCCCACGACTCCGGCCCGTACCCGATGTACCGGCGCTTCCGGTCGATGAACAGATTGGCGGTGGAGCCGTAGACGAGCTGGAATCCGCGCTCGGCGAAATTCTCCCAATGATCCGCCGGCGCGCCTTTTCCCATGACCCGGCCGGTCACCGAGATGAACTGGTAGTAGATATAGGTGATTCCCAGCTCATCGATTTTTGAGCGAACCCGCTTGACGAGCTCATCCCGCCCTTCCTGCCCCACGAAGGATTCCAGGTCGGTCATCTCTTTTCTTTCCATCGGCCTGCGTCTCCGATCTCCGCCGCCCATTTTGGCCATCTCTCCTGACCGTCAGCTCCAGGGAAACGGGCTGTGTGATTCGGGATGGAGCCGACCTTCCTCGTAACGCGAGAAACGGAACGGCTTCAGCAGCATGCTCGGCTGGCCGCAGAGCTCCCGGGCGACCAGCTGGCCTACCCCGATCATCTTGTAGCCATGGTTTGAGTCGGCGATGATATAACAATTCTCGCGGAACAAATCGAAAACCGGGAAATTGTCAGGAGTGAACGCGCCGATCCCGCCGGACGGTTCGTCCTTGAAGTGGCGAAGCTTCCCCTCGAAACGCTTCTGACAGTGGGCCAGTG
>JAZGDH010000271.1:0-2524 GCA_036477555.1 Acidobacteriota bacterium | reverse complement strand
AGCCGCTCCGTGATGCGCTCGAAGATGAAGGCGCCCTCGTCGTTGAGTTCGAAGAGGAGCGTCGGACGCCCGCTCTGGTCGAGGCTTCGCTGGATGGAATCGGCGATCAGGAAGCGCCCTGTGAGGGTCACCGCGTCGCCTTGTTGGTTGAGCGCGACCGCCGGAATCCAACGCTGGCCTAAGACCACGATCACATCCTCATCGGGATCGGTCGCGGCGAAGGTCGTGAGGCGCGCGTCATCCGTGGGGAGGTTGGGCTCGAACACATCGAACACGGTGGCACGCGCCCCGACGATGTCGACGGGGATGGGGATCCCTTGCTGCTGGGGGTCGATCTCGCGGAACTCCAGCAAGGCGGTCGATCCGACCAGGCTGGCTGCCTCTTCGGCGGTCACGCCGGGAATCTGCGCGTTGATGCGGTCGTCGCCGAGGACCGTGACCTCCGCTTCGGAGACTCCAAAGCCGTTGACCCGATCTTCGATGATGAGGCGGGCCTGCTCCACGGCGTCGGTCAGGCTTTCGTCGCTCAGCTCCAACGGCACGACCAAGCGGTCCACGGTTTCCGGCAGGGGCTGGCCATACTCTTCGACGGACAGATCCTCGATCGCCGGATTGAGCGAGACCAGCAGGCCGATGACGTCCAGGCGATCCACCAGCTCCAGCAGCGATTCTTCCGCCCGAATGGCGACCGCCGTCGTCTCCGCTCCGAGCTCGTCGTCGGCCCCGTCTACCAGGGGCGTCGGCACGAGCAGGGAATCGACTCGCAGGGTCTTGTCGTAGTCGCCGCGGTCCAGGTCGATGAGGGAGAGATTCAGCGAGACGATGTCGGTGCTGATGGTGTCGATCACGTCTGAGCGGCGGGAGAGATCGAGCAGCGACTCCCCCTGCCGCACCTGCACCGCTGTGCCGGAAGCCTCCAGCGTGACCGAGACCCCGCCGGCGAGGTCCAAGCCCAGGCGGAACTCGTCGCGATCGAAGCCGGCAATGTTGATCCCGTGCCCCGAGGGCCAGGGGATGAAGTCCGGCAGATAGCGGTCCGGGTTGCCCGGCCAGGTGACGAAGATGCTGAAGCCGGTCACCACGATGATGATGACCAGCGAGATCTGATGTCGACTGCTACTCACGTGCAGCTGCCATACCGTTACCGCCCACAGTGCCGACCCGGGTCAACCCAGCATACGGTCCGGCCCAGTTCCGGTCACGGGGCGCGAGTGTGAGCTGGTTAGGCGCTCAGCTCGTCGTCGTCATCGTCCGGCGGGTCGTCCCCCACGTCGTCGTCGAAGTCATCCTCGTCATCGGGCTGGGCGGACTGCAGCAGCTCCGCGATCGCCTCCGTGCGCGCCCGTACGACGACACCGTCAGCCAGCTCCAAGGAGAGGATCATGGGACCGTCGGCGGGGGTCTCCACCGCGGTCACCTTCGCGAGCAAGCCACCCCGGGTGAGTACCTCGTCGCCGATGCGGAGTGCGTTGAGATCCTGCCGCCGTCGGCTCTGCTCCCGCCGGGCGGGTCGGATGAAAAGGAAGTAGAAGAGCCCCAGGACGAGGCCGGTGATGAGCAGGACTTCCGCCATCTGTTCCTCCGCTCGCTGGCAAGTCTAACCCCGCGCGGGCGGAGGTTCCTGCCGACGAGCGTTCCCGGGCGCGGCCGAGCGCGCTACTCCTGAGCCTCAAGGTCGCGCAGCAACAGGAATCGGTCTGGGTCGCGCACCTGGTCGATGTAGACGATGCCGTTGACGTGATTGATCTCGTGTTCGAGCGCCTGCGCCAGGAGGTCGTCCTCCGCGCGGATCCGGATCGCCCTGCCATCGAGGCCGAGCGCCTTCGCGGTCACTCGCTGCGAGCGAATGACCTCGCCGCGATAGCCCGGCACGCTGAGGCAGCCCTCCATCATCCTGCGACCGCCGGAACGCTTCACGATCTCCGGGTTGATCAGCGCCAGGGGATCGACGCCGGGGATTCCTAGCACGATGACTTTGAGCGAGACCCCGATCTGGGGAGCGGCCAGACCGACGCCGCCAGCAGCATGCATGGAATCGATCAGGTCCTCGACCAGCGAGTGGATGGACCCGTCGATCCGCTTCACCTTCTTGGCGACGGCGCGCAGCACGTCCGCGTCGCTGGGCAGCGTGGTGATGGGGCGAATAGCCACGGTCGATCCTCCGCCCGCCATTGTGGCTGGCGCGCAGGACAAGTGCGATAACCCGGGCTCTGAACGACAGAGTTAGCTAGATCAGGGAGACGGGGTCGATGTCGACTGACCATCCGCGCGGAAAGTCGATGACGCGCAGAAGCGGCAGCGGGTCGGGTGCGCGCAGGGTGACCTGGAAGCGGAACAGATTCCGCCGTCGATAGATGTAGGCAGGCGTGGGCCCGAGCACCTCGCCGGGCAGCCCCCGTCGAACGCGATCCTCTTCCAGCGACGCGGCCATGTGACGCGCGACGTCGCGGGCACGGCTGCGGTCGCGATCGCCGTAGGTCAGCCTGGCCAGACGGCCAAACGGGGGGTAGTCGTGCTCGGCGCG
>JAZGDH010000270.1:0-9624 GCA_036477555.1 Acidobacteriota bacterium | reverse complement strand
TGTGGCGCCCGTGTCATCGACGCCGGTGTCGAGGCGCCCGGATCGCATGAGGCCGGCCGGCTGTTCGCCGAAGCCTGCCTCGGCGGGCTGGGCCGCGTCCTGATCGGCACATGCTCGCTCGGCCCCGCCGTATTGCCCGAAGCGCAGGTCACTGTCGACAGCCCGCTCGTCGGCTGCATGGCCTCCCAGTACGCCGGCTGGCAGATCAAGGCGGGCTCATTCTCCGCCATGGGATCGGGACCAGCCCGCGCCCTGGCGGCCGTCGAGCCGCTCTTCGAGCGTTACGGCATGCGCGCCCGGGATTCCAGGTCCGTCCTCCTGATGGAAACCGCGGCGCTGCCGCCGTCGGAGGCGGCGGAGACGATCGCGCGGAAGTGCTCCCTGAAGCCGGCGGCGCTCACCCTGATCGTCGCGGCGACCGGCAGTCTCGCGGGATCGACGCAGATCGCGGCGCGCAGCGTCGAGACCGCCCTGCATAAGCTGATGGAAATCGGCTTCGACCTGGACGCGATCGTCGCCGGAGCCGGCGTCTGCCCCATCGCGCCGGGCACTCCCGATTCGCTGGTGGCGATCGGGAGGACCAACGATGCAATGCTGTACGGCGGCGCCGTGACCCTCTGGGTGCGCGCCGCGGACGAGGCGATCGAGTCGATCATCGAGAAGGTGCCGTCGGCGGCGTCGAGTGAGCACGGCCGATTGTTCCACGAACTGATGAGCGAACACGGCGACTTTTACTCGATCGATCCGATGCTGTTCAGCCCGGCGCGCGTCACCCTGGTCAATGCCGCGACCGGCCGGACCTTCTGCGCCGGCGAACCGGACGAAGCGCTGCTTCTGCGCTCATTCGGAATCTCCGCGCGTCCCTGAGGCGGGATCGTGCGCCCCATCGGTCTGCTCGCCGCCGGAGACAGCCGGCACCTGCGCCGGCTCGCCGAGGCCTTCGCCCGGCGCGGTCGGGAGACGGTCCGCCTCGATCCGACCCTTCTGTGGGGCGCCGTCGGTGCCGGCCCGCCGCTCCGCGTGACCGGAGGGCGGAGTGGTCGCTCTATTCCCGGAGGAACCCGGCGCCCGTCGGGCGATCGCGACCTCATGGCGCTCGACGCCCTCGTCGTGCGCATCATTCCCCCCGGCTCCCTCGATCAAATCGTCTTCCGGATCGACTGCCTGCACCTGCTCGCCGACAGCGGCCTCACCGTCATCAATTCGCCCCGCGCGCTCGAACGGACGATCGACAAACACTGGTGCTCCCAACTGCTGCAGCGGGCCGGCATCCCGACGCCGCGCACCATCGCCACCGAGCGGTTCGACGACGCGATGCGGGCATTCCGCGAGATCGGTGACATCGTCGTCAAGCCGCTCCTCGGATCGGGTGGGCGGGGGATCGTCCGCGTGTCGGATGAGGACCTGGCCTACCGGACGTTCCGGGCTCTCGAGATGGCCCGCGCCATTTACTACCTCCAGGAGTTCGTACCCCATGGCCGGTTCGATCTGCGGCTGTTCGTCGTGGGTGACGATGTGGTCGCCGCGGTGAGACGCATCGGTGACGGATGGAAAACGAATGTCGCTTCGGGAGCGGACGCCGAACCCCACGCTCCCGATCCGGAGGAGCGGGATCTCGCGCTGCGCGCCTGCAGGGCCGTCGGCGCCGACTACGCGGGAGTCGATATCGTGCGCGCGCTCGATGGCCGCATCCTGGTGATCGAAGTGAACGGCATTCCGGGGTGGGCCGCGCTCGAGCGGGCGACCGGCGCCGATCCGGCCGGAGCGATCGCGCTTCATGTGTCGAGACGAATCGAGGAAGGCCATGGCCCGCACCCGAAGCACTGAGCCGACCCGCCGCCGTCGCGTCGCCGGCCGCTCTTCGGAACTGATCGCCGCAGCGGCACAGTGCGCCTGCCTCCTCGAGGTGATGGCGCCGAAGCCCGGCAACGTCAGCCGCGGTCGCGACCTTCCCGGGCTGACCTACCGCGATTTCGTGCTGAGCGCGCTGGCTCTGGGGCGGGCATTCCGCTTCGCGCGCCGGCGGCGGGTCGGGCGACTGATCCTGGACGCGGTGAGCGAGACACGGCGCCTGGTGCGGACCAACACCAACCTCGGTATGGTGATATTGATGGCGCCGCTCGCGCGCGCCGCCGCCATGCCGGGGCGCACCCCGCTGCGCGCACGATTGCGCCGCGTCCTGCGGGAACTCGACCGGCGCGATGCGCGCGACGCCTACGAGGCGATCCGGATCGCCAGGGCCGGAGGGCTCGGTCGTGTCGATCAGCAGGACGTGCGCCGGCCGCCGACGGCCACACTGCTCGAATGCATGCGCCTCGCGTCGACGCGCGACGCGGTTGCCCGGGAGTACGCCGACGACTATCGCGTCACGTTCGAGATCGCATTGCCGTTACTGCTCAGGGCGCGCGACGGCCATCGCCCGTTGACAATCGCCGTCGCCGAAACGTCGCTGCGACTGCTGGCTCGCATCCCCGACACGCTGATCGCCCGCAAGCAGGGCGCTGCGATCGCCCGGCGCGTTTCGCGCCGCGCCGCCTCGGTGCTCGCAGCCGGCGGCCCGGCGACCACCGCGGGGAGGCGGAGCCTCGCCCGATTCGATCGCGGATTGAGGACTGCGCGGCCGCCGCTCAACCCGGGAGCGACCGCCGACATCGTCGCCACCGCGTTGTTCATCTGGATCCTGGAAACCGGCATGCCGGCTGACGCGCCGATCAGGCGATCTCAATCTCCGCGCCGCGGTTCCGCGCGCGCGCGACGCTGATCGCCGCATCCGGGACGGTGCGACCGATCAGCATACAGAGCCTCCTGGCTTCCTGATCATCACCGGCGAAGGCATACACCAACGGCCCCCACGAGCTCTGACCGACCCCGGCAGCACCGCCGTCGCGCAGGGCTTTCAGGATAGGCGCGCCGGCCGGGTGGTAGGGACCGCCCTGAGCGGGGGCGAACCATGCGCCGATGATATCTTGAAGTTCCACAAGGGCCGTGCCGAATGCGTCCCGATTGCGCTCCACGACTGCGGGCAGGATCCGCATGAGGACGAGACCGGCGATCGCATCGACCTCACCCCGCGCGCCGCTTCGCACCTTCGCAAAAGCCGATTCCTCACTCTCGCCGCTCACGATTCGATCGGCGCGAGGGACCGCCATCACGATTCGCCAATTGTCGGGGAACGGGTGACGCAGGATGAGCGGAGCGGGACGGGGGTCGACGTCCGAGGACGCACGACCGGCCTCGAGGACGAGTCCTCCCTGGCGAAACGCGTGGAAACCGACGCCGGAGCGCCGGCCCCGGCCCATCATGGCGCACAGATCCTCAGGGGAGCGTTCGATCCGATGAAGACGATCGAGGCCGGCGCCGAGCGCCAGTGCGGCCTGCGTTCCCGATCCGAACCCCGCGTGCGCAGGGATCGCTTCCAGAATGCGAATGCGGGCCCTCGGTTCGAGGCCGGTCGCCTCGTGGTGGCGCTCGGCAAGGCGGGCGAAGCGATCGGCCTGGTCCCCGTCGACAGTGAGTCGATCCGACGGCGTGATCTCGAGATTGACACGCGGGGCGGTCAGGGAAAGCCCCAGGCCCCCAAACCGACGCCCCCTCTCCCCCGCGACGTCGAGAAAGCCGAAATGCAGGCGAGCGTACGCCCGCGCTTCAATCCGCATTCTTCCCTTCACGCACCCGCCGCGCGACGAGTTCGAACGCCGCACGCTCGTTCTCACCACCGGTCTTATCGACGAGGGGACGCAGCCGTTCGATCTCCGCGAGGACGTGTTCCCGGCCGAGCAGGAAGACCCGCGTCGCCAGAATCGTGGCCTCGAGGACGGCGTGCCGCGCCCGGTTGAGGCCGAGAAACTCCCGTCCGCGGCCCGCGAACACCACCCGCCCCTCGAAGCGACCCCTCTCGCCACTGAGATCGCTCGACTGAATGACGAACTCTTTCCAGGCACAGACGTCGCTGAGGACGACCCCGCGCACCTCGCGGGCGGGACCGTGCGGAGGAACCTCATCATCGAGCGCACAGCGCGCGAAGAGGAGCGCCTCGTCGGTGATGTTCACGACCCCCTCCCCGACCTCACGGAGATTGCTCCAGGTGCGCGCGTTACGAAAGGGGCGCAGCAGCACACGGTCTTCATCGAGCGTGATCCCCATCGGGGCGAAGTTGGGGGCGCCGCTCGCGTCGATCGTCGAAACGATGACTTCCAGAATTCGTGGCGTTTCAGTCATCGCTGCGTCGCTCCATCTCCACCTCGACATCGGCCACACCCGGAAGCACGAACTTCCGGATGCGTACGACGGCACGGCGCACCGGGAAGCGCTCCATGACCAGATCGAGCAGGATCGATGCAGCCGCTTCGATCAGATGAAACGATTCGCTGTCGAGACGCTCGCGAACGGCATCGCAGACCTCCTGGTAGTCGATCGTCTGATCGAGGGCGCCGGTGCGTGCGGCGGCGGCGAGATCGGCGTACAGATCGAGGTCAACGGCCAGGGTCTGCCGGTCGCGCCGCTCTTCCGCGGTCACGCCGATGTGGCAGAGGCACCGGATATCGTGCAGGGACAATCGATCCAGACGATCGCTCATCGATGTCTCCTCGGTGTCGGGCGGATCTCGGATTCCGGGGCCGTCGCCTCCGGCTCGGTGTAGGTCAGGTAACCCCAGTGCAATGGCTCCCCCTGGATGTACTTCTTCCCGAGGCGCATCGCGATGTCGGCCTTCATCAGCTCTCGCCCGAGATAGAAAGCGTGTCCCGGATCGTCGACCTTCAGGCGCGGGAAGAGATCACGGATATTGTCGTCCTTCTCGAACCGGTCCTTGTTGAAGACGTAGATCGACTCACCGTCGGTCTCAATCCGATAATTTCGATCGGTCACCTGTCGCTTCATGGCGCGCAACTCCTCTTCGGTCGGCCGCGTGAGGCGCACGTCACGCGTCGTGACCAGGCGGCCGTCGAATCCTTTCGGCAGCAGGCCGCGATCCCGAGCATGATGCATCATCCGGCGCCCGCAGTCGAGCTCGCGGACGCTTCCCAGCGCCCACGGAGCCACCTCGGTGGTCAGGGCGTAGCGGACGTCGAGTTCGCTCATGATGCCGAGCAGCAGCGCGTTCACACCGGTGGCGTCGGCTCCCGTCAGCTCCGTCAGATTTCCAACTCCCATCAAGAAGTCACAATCGGGAAGCGCCTCGCGCGCCTCAGCGAAGCGCCGCACCGAAGTCGTGAAGCCGAAGTGGATCGGATCGATCACGGCGTCGGCGATCAAGGTCTCCACGCCGCGCTCCCGGGCCTCGCTCACGTTCCGGATCAACGATGCGACCCCCTCGCCGTGCTCGGGGATGACGACCGGCACTGCGCCGAGTCGGCCGGCCAGAGGCATCGTCTGCCCGTTCAGGCTGAGGAGGTATTCCGCCCCCTCCGCATCCCCGGAGAGGATCTCGCGCTCGTTGAACGTGTCGATGCTGACTCGGAATCCCCGTTCCCTCAGGAGCCGCACGATGCGCCCGAGATCCCGGATCGGGTGCTCCGGCGAACATCCCAGGTCGATGACGTCGGCCCCGTCGCGGCGATAGCGTTCCGCCATGGCGAGAATCGTGTCGTCGTCGAGCGCGTGCACATCGTTGATCTCCGCGAGAATCGTGAGCGCGTGCTCCCCCTGGAGGTCATAAGGGATCGGCGTCTCTCCGAAAAACTCCGGGAGATCGCGCAGATCCTTCGGTCCCTTCTCGAAAGAGACCCCGAATGTTTCCTGTAAGGCCCCGGTGTCCGCCTGACACAGCCCGGGAAGGCAGATGGTGGCGCCCTTCTCCGGCTCCGGCAGCGTCGTCTTGAGATACCTGGTCGTCATCAGGGCGGCGACTTTGATGCGCAGCGCCTCGATGCGCCAGGGAAACCCGGGGTTCAGGTCGGAGAGGACCCGGCCGAGCGACTCCTTCGCCAGCGTTCCCGTGACGAACACTCGTGGTGTGTCGGTGCCCGCACCGTCCTCTACACCCATAGACCACCGTGGACATGCAGCACCGTGCCGGAGACGTACGACGCGCGATCGGAAAGCAGGAACGAGACCGCGTCGGCGACCTCGTCCGGACGCCCGAATCGTTGCAGCGGGATCGCGCCGAGGGATCGCTCGCGCTCTCCCGCATCCCAGCCGGCGTAGTTGTCCGTTTCCACGAAACCGGGGCTGACGGCGTTGACCCTCAGACCGTGCGGCCCTTCGGCGCGCGCCATCGAGCGCGTCAGCATCATCAGGGCGCTCTTCGCGGCGAAATAGGCCGGCGCCTCATACGGCATTCCGGGCGAGACCTCGGCGTTGAGCGCTCCGATGTTGACGATCGCACCCTTCTTCCGCGATCGCATCGACGGGAGCGCGGCGCGGCAGCACCAGCAGGCGCTGCCGAGATTGCCATCAATCATGCGGCGCCATTCGTCGTCGGTCGTCTCGACGAGCGAGCGCTTCAACCACGGGCCGACGTTGTTCACCAGCGCGTCGAGATGGCCCAGGCGACGCAGCGACTCCTCGACCAGCCGTGCACACGCAGCCGGATCGCTCAGGTCGGCCTTCAGGGCAAAACAGCCGGGCCGGATCGCCTCGAGCTCTTCGAGTGTGCGCCGGGCCCCATCGGTGTCGGCAAGGTGATTGACGCCGACGATGAAGCCGTCGCGCGCCAGACGCAGGGCGATCGCCCTGCCGATGCCGCGGGTGCCCCCTGTGACAAGTGCCGTGCGGGTTGTCATCGGATCGCTGTGTTCGACTTGTGATGTTCGATTCGTCTGCAGCTTAACATGTTCCGGCACGCGCCGAAAGCAGCCGACGGGCCCCCTCACGAGAACGCAGCGTGCGCCGCACACGCGTTGCACGCGCGGCGAGCGATCGACGGCATGCTGCCCGCGAGGATCCCTCGACGAGGATCGTGCAGACCGGCTGGCCCGCCCGGATCGATTCGCCGCGAATCGGGCGATCGCGGCAGCCGAGCCGCTCCAGAGTGCGGGGATCGCCGGATCTCACGTCGCTCCGCGCATACAGAACGCCCTTCGCGAGACGGGCGGGCGCATCACGGGCGGGCATCAGCGGTCCGGCCGGCAGCCGACCCTCATCGATCGCTTCGAGGTGGATATCAAACAGGTTGCGCCCGGTCAGATCCTCGATGATCTCCATCGACGCCGTGTAGCGGGGGTTCACTTCGATGAGGTGGGGCCTCTCCCCCACGAGCACGAAATCGACACCATTGAGTCCGGTCAGGCCGAAGCGCGAAGCGAGCGCATCGACCAGCACGTCGATGCTCTCCAGGGCCGCCCCGGGCAGCATGGTTTCCGGCGATCCGGTGATGTTGCCGCCATAGCGGAAGCCCGTCCCTCCGAGCGGTTCGAATCCGACGATCAGCTCGCTGATGCCGAGCATGACCGCCCGTCCCTGCGCGGCGACGAAGGCTGCCGACAACACCGGGCCACGGACGAACTCCTGAAGGAAATGCCCGCGCGGGCGCCTCTCGCCGGCCTGCGCATCGCGCACGCGGCCGCCCGATCCGGAACGAACCGCCTTCCAGAGGAAACGCCTTCCAGGCGTCTTCGGAGCGCGGTGGCCCGTTTGCGGGGTCGAGGCGTGCGGGATGCCGATGCGTCGCAGGAACGGATACAGGACCCTCGGGTCCCGAACGCGTCGCACCGTCGCCGCATCGTTGCCGAGCAGGCGCCCGCTCGCCGTCAGCCGTTCCAGGATGACGGGTCGATTCTCGAGCCCACCGGCGTATGCTGCCGCGTCCCATGACAGGTCGAGCGCGGCGCGACCGAGCGCGAGAACGCTGCGCCGACGTCTGATGTCACGACCGAGCGCCAGGGAGTCCACGAGCCGGCCGCCGGGGAGGTCATGGAGATCGTCGTCGGCAAAGTAGTCCAGGACGACGAGGCCGCCCGGCCAGGCGGCCGTTGCGAGATGGCTCGACGCGGCGGAGCGCGCGAGCGCACGGGCGCTGACCCCGAGCAGGAGCAGTCTCCCCCCGCCCGCAGCGTGACTCACTTTCAATCCGAGGTCAGGATCTGCCCGGCGCGCTCGCGGGCGGCCCGGCTGTCGATCACCGGCGGCCGCTCCGCAAGGATGAGATCCTTGAGGAGGGACGATTCGATCTTGAACTTCAGGCCGCCGATGGCGAGGGCGCCCAGGCCGAAGATGCCAGGGGCGAGTTCCGTCCCCTCGTCCTGCGATTTCAGCCCCTCGACGCCGCCGGGAGGCACGGCGTTCACATCGGCGATGATTTTAGGACCCTGCAGCGACTGCACCGTTGCACGCGACAGCAGCTGCACCCCGGCGGCCCCGGTCGCCAGGATGACGTCCGCCTCCGCGGCGAGCGCGGCGAGTCCCTTCTCGCTGGAGGCCTCTCGGGGCTCGACCTCAGCCTGGAACAGGGCGGCAATCTGCCTCGCCGCCGCCGCGGCCGAATCTTCCCTGCGGGAAGTGAGGAGCACCCGCGCACCGTCACGCGCCGCCATCGTCGCCGCCGTCTTCCCGACACCGCCCGTGCCGGCCATCACGAGAATGGTCCGGTCGCGCAGCTCGCCGAGCCCCTTCGACACCGCCAGCGCGCGGACCCTGGCGAGAAGGGCCGCCGCCGTCGTGTAGCCACCCCGGGGATCGATCATCAGCCCGATGCGGAATGGATCGAAGAGGGCAGCGCGCGCCATGGCGAGCATCTCCTCCGAGATCGCGAGATCGGATCCGGCGAAGAAGATCGCCGAGTGACGGGACCCCTTCGGACCGCGCGAGAACATGACGTCCTGCACGAAACCGGTGACGGCCGACACGGCCATCCCGGCATACGGGATGACCGCGTCGAAACCGGCGTCATACGCCATGTTGATGTCGAACGGACTGACGTGCGGATCCGAGGAGACCAGATAGAGAAGGTCTTTTCTCTCCACGGAGCGGACCGCCTCAGGCGAACGGATGCTTCGCCTTGTCCTTGCGCTCGGTCACGTGCTTCGAGGACGGCTCACCCCGCATCGCGCGCGCGATCGATTCCTTCGTCGCCTTGTAGTTGTAGTCGTAGATCTTCTTGTTGTCCTTCGCTTCCCAGTGGATAAACACGCCGACGATGCAGACGAGATTCTCCGCTTCGGGCTCTGGTATGATCCCGTCCGCGACGGAGTCGGCGACGGCCTTGGCAACGGCGGCCTGCGCCGGACCGAACATCTGCAGCGCCTGGGTGGCGCCCTTGATCGTGACCTTGTTAATCATCATGGTCGCCGGCTTCGCCAGCAGGTTCGGCTCGAGCACCGCCAGCAAGGCGTTGTGACCGGCACTCTGGTTGACGAGGGCCTGCGCGAACGCCGCTCCGATAGGACCGTTCTTCGGGCCGATCAGCAGATCGATGTGAGCGACCTCGTTCCCTTCTCCGACGAGCGATTCACCGACGAGGATGTCTTTCATGCGGCTGCCTCCTAAAAGGGTCGTTTGCGGATGGCGATCCGGGGGGGCCGGGAGAAACCCGGTCCGGCCCATCGATCTTTACATGCCACCGGTTCTGTGAAGCTTATGGACAGTCGAATTATTAGCACAGGGCATGAAGGAAGGTCAATGCGCGGGGTCGATTCCCTGGTTCGGCCGCCCGGCGCACCCCCCCTGCTCCTCGCCAGTGTGCGGGAC
>JAZGDH010000027.1:0-3372 GCA_036477555.1 Acidobacteriota bacterium | reverse complement strand
AGGGTCAGGGCGACGATCGCCGGCTGCGCCCCGATCCCGAGGAACGGCAGCAGGAACGCAAGCATCGCCAGGGACGGGATCGTCTGCACCACCGCGGCGCCGCCGAGCACTGCGCCGCGCAGCCGCTCCGCCCGCAGGATCCAGACGCCGAGCGGCACCCCCAGGAGCACCGCCATTCCTGTCGACAACCCGGTGAGGGCGAGATGCTCGAACGTTCGATCCCACAACTCAGGGCCGCGCGCTACCAGAAAGTCGAGAAGCCCAAGCCTGTTCATCAGAGGATCTCTCGGAACATCGCCGCCTGCCGGGCGGGCTTGTCGAGTAACTGCCTGACGAACTCGGTCGCCGGCGCGGCCAGAATCTCCTCCTTCGTGCCGATCTGCTCGAGACGGCCGTCGTGCATGATCCCGATTCGATCCCCCAGCGTAAGCGCCTCGAAAATGTCGTGGGTGACGAACACGATCGTCTTCCTGAGCCTCGCCTTGAGGGCCAGCATTTCCTGCTGCAGCGCCTCGCGATTGATCGCGTCGAGGGCGCCGAACGGCTCGTCCATGAGCAGATAGGGAGGGTCCATCGCGAGTGCGCGGGCGACACCGACGCGCTGCTGCTGCCCTCCCGACAATTCGTCGGGATAGCGCTCCGCGAAGGCGTCGGGCGGCAACCCCACGAGATCCAGCATCTCGCGTGCGATCGCGCGCCGTTCATCCTCCGCGCGCCCCGCAAGGCGCAGCACGATGGCGACATTCTTAACGATCGTCATATGGGGAAACAGGCCGATGCCCTGGAAGACGTAGCCGATGCGCCGCCGCAACCGGATCGGATCCTGCTCGCCGATCCGTTCCCCGCCCACGTCGATCGTGCCTTCGGTCGGCTCGATGAGCCGATTGATCATTTTGAGGGTCGTCGTTTTTCCGCAACCGGACGAGCCGAGCAGAACGAGTGTCTCTCCCTCGTCGATTGAGAGATCGAGCGATCGGACCGCCCATGTTCTGCCGCGGTCGAAGCTCTTCGAAACCCCGCGCAGGTTGATCACGCGTCCACGCAGCCCGGTTGTGGATGAATCATAATGAGGGTCTCTCTTTCCGGGAGTCACCGAGCCTATCAAAAACCACCGGTGATCCGAAATCCGCAGCCCTGAACCAGTATCGCCGAACCCCTTCCCCTCACCCTGATTTTCGTGTAAAGCGGGCCAGATACTCCGGGCCGGGGCGTACCGGATTGGGGGGCTCGACCGGATCGGGCCCCTCCGCAATCCATCGGGCGACGGGGAACAGTGCCATCACAAGTGCCGGCGGGCAGTGGTACGGGGGACCATTCTCCCCGGGAACCTCCATGAAGACTCCGAGCAGCCGTCCCCCGGGGCGCAGGAGCCGGCAGGCGAGCGCCTCGTAGCCCGGATGGAGACGCGGCTCGAGGGCGTTGAGGCAGGTCTGTTCCAGAATGACGTCGAACGACCCGTTCAGCTTCGCCGGCAGCTCGAACATGTCGGCGTGGATGAGTTGAAGAGAGACCCCGCGCCGCTCCATCCTGTGCCGCAGATCGTCGAGCGGCTCCTGCACGAAGTCGACGGCCGTGACGTCGTATCCCCGCTGCGCAAGATCGATCGCCTCGTAGCCGCGGCCGCATCCCGGCACGAGGACGCGCCCCCGCGGGGGGAAATGTTTCTCGATGAGAGTGCCAACCGGCACGCTCGATCGACCGAGATCCCAGGGGGTCTGCCCGCTGCGGTATTTTTCGATCCAGAAGGCGCGGTCGGGCCGGCGGGACGTCATCGGTATTCGAGAGGTCAGGGTGCGCCGCGCGGCAGGCGCAGGGGGGCCGGTGTGAGCCCTTCATAGGAATGGACCTTCCCGATCTGGGTCACGAACACCTCACGATCGGTCGTCGGCAGATCGCAGACCTGCCCCTCGCAGACGTACGCCGTGGCCCGCCCATCGATCGTGGTGCGATTCTCGAGGAGGGGCGTCAACCCCGCGAGGCGCCCGGCGCCCTCCACCGCCGTCACCACCACCCGATTCGGCAGAAACCGATCGGCGAGTGCGTCGAGGAACGGCTCGGCATCTTCGATCGAGCGTCGCGTGACGAGCACGACCTGCTTCGGCCGGTCGAGGTAAAAATCGAGCGCGGTGAGCATCAGCGGCACCGAGTGCGGGCTGCGCTCGATCGTGCGCGAGAAAGCCGCGAATCCTTTCTCCGCCTCGCGCCGGAATCGTTCCTCGCCGGTCAGCTCGTACAGGCGCATCAGATTCAGAAGCGCGACCGAGTTGCCGGCCGGCTCGGCGCCGTCGTAGTCCGGTTTCTCCCGCGCCAGCAGGTTTTCGGCGTCATCGGAAGTCATGAAGTAACCGCCCGAGGACCCGTCCCGAAAGTGCGCATCGAGAGTCGCCTGAAGCGCGAGCGCTTCCTCGAGCCAGCGCGGCTCGAACGTCGACTCGAACAGGTCGAGCAGTCCCGCCTCGAAAAAGGCGTAGTCGGAGAGGACGCCGGCCGGTCCGGGGCGCCCGTCGGCATGGCTGCGGACGAGCCGATCCTTCCGGCGGCCGTGCTCCAGGATGAATGCGGCCGCGGCCTCCGCCCGCTTTCGATATCCGTCCTCACCGAGGATCCGGGCGCCTCGGGCGAACGCCGAGATCATCAGGCCGTTCCAGGCGGTGATGATCTTCGTATCGGTGTGCGGAGCGGGGCGGACGAGGCGCGCATCGTACAGGCGCGCCCGCGCCCGGTCGATCCGTTCACGCAGGCGGGACACCTTCATCTTCAGGGCGGGCGCCAGCCGCTCGATCGGCTCGGCAATCCTCAGGATGTTGCGCCCTTCGAAGTTCCCCGCGGCGGTGACGCCGAAATGGCGCAGGATGATCGGCGAGTCCTTCTCCCCCAGCACGAGACGGATCTCGTCCGGCGTCCATGTGAAGAACCACCCCTCCTCGTCATGCCCGGACGGCGCGGGGCTGTCGGCGTCGGTTGCCGAATGGAATCCCCCACCCGGCGTTGTCATCTCCCGCGCGACGTAGTCGAGCGTGCGACGCGCCACCTCCGCAAACTCCTCCCGCCCGGTGACCTGGTGTGCTTCGAGGTAGATCATCGTCAGCTGGGCGTTGTCGTACAGCATCTTCTCGAAGTGCGGCACCAGCCAGGTCCGCTCCACCGTGTAACGGTGAAATCCACCCCCCACCTGATCGTGGATCCCGCCCGATGCCATCCGCTCGAGGGTCCGCTCCACCATGGCGAGCGCCTGCGGGTCGCCGGTGCGGCGATGGTACCGGAGCAGCAGGAACAGGGTGACCGGGCGCGGGAATTTCCGCCCGCGGCCGAATCCGCCGTGGTCGGGATCGAAGGAGCCGGCGAGTCCGGACGCGGCCGCAACGATCGCAC